>JAOZTS010000002.1:0-10862 GCA_029939035.1 Candidatus Altimarinota bacterium
CCTCTGGGGTCGGTATCACTTTTATTTTTGAGTTATTATTTACTTCTGCGATCACTTTTTCATGTAGCACCTCATCTGCATCTTTCGACGGAGGTTCTTGGACAATTATAATATCTATATCAAAATTCTTTTCCTCAATTAGCCAATTCAAATACTTTGTAATTGTAGTAATGAATTTCTTTTTCGTATTTGGTTGCTGTCTCAACGCGAGAATGACGGAGTTTCCGGATCGTTTCGCTGGTTTATATGGAATGTTGAAGGCTAAATCTGGTAGTACATGTATCTTTTTCGTTATTCCCAGCAGTTTTAGTCTGTTTTTTGACTCCTGATCCCTTACCGCGATCAGTTTTGCTTTTTGAAATATGTACTTTACGAGCCATTTCCTAAAGCGTCCTTTCAACTCCCCTACGCTTTGTCCGTACATAATTACCGGTTTCTTGTAAAAATATGCCATTAATGCTTGAACTCCCCATATTATATTTGCTTTCAAAGTTAAACTCCCAAACAATCCCCCACCTCCAAGAATAAAATAGTCGCAACCCTTTACTAATTTCTTGGTCTTTCTTTCTGATTTGAAAAATGATTTCATTAGGCTTCTGAAGCCGGACGGAAATTTTTCGTCATCCTTCAAAACCGTGATTTCCGCCTCCTTAGTGCTGTTTTTGATTGCATTCAGCAAGCCCTCGAGAATCATTTCATCTCCAATATTTCCTGCCCCATAATTTCCAGTAATTACTATTTTCATACCTTAATCTTATAAGTTTTTCGGTGTATTTCGCAACGTCCGAATTTTTTAACATTCTTTCTGTGGATTCTGGTTCCGTATCCCTTATGAATCTCGAAGCCGTATTTGTCGTATTCTAATGCGTAATACTTCATGATCATGTCTCGTGATACCTTGGCCAGAACTGATGCTGCCGCGATTGATTTTATGATTTGGTCGCCCTTGATTACTGTTAAAAACTTGATGTCTAGTATTTGTTTGTCATTTCCATCAATCAAGGCAATATCTGGCTTGTATCTCAGCTCTTCGACGCAATTGTAGTTCGCAAGCTTTACTGCTTCTACTATATTTATCTTGTCTATTCGTGTGTGTGGAATAATTGAAATCGAGAAATCTAAGGAGTTTCTGACTATTAGCTCAAACAATTCATCTCTCTTTTTCTCTTTTAATAATTTTGAGTCTTTTAGTCCTGGTAATTTAGCGTTTTCTTTCAAAATTACTGCAGCACAAACTAGAGGACCGGCAAGTGGGCCTCGTCCTGCCTCGTCGATCCCTACAACAATATCGCATCCTATGCTTCTCAGCCTAGATTCTATAGGAACGAATGGTGCCATAATCTGGATTTAAACTTTACTCTTTCTTCTCTGCTTCCTCTGCTGCAGGTGCTTCCTCTGTGGCTTCTGCAGGTGCTTCCGCCTCTTCCTTTGGAGCTTCTTCCTTTGGAGCTTCTTCGGTTTTAGTTTCTTCTTCTGCTGCTTCTACAGGAGTTTCCGCCTCTTCCTTTGGAGTTTCTTCTGTTGTAGCAGTTGCTTCCGTCTCTGATTCTTCCTCAGTAGCCTTTTCTTCAGCTAATTCCTCAATTGAATCCTCTAATTCCTTTTCACTAACGAATGTTTCTTTTAGTCTTGCTGATTTACCAGATCTTTCCCTCATGTAATAGAGCTTTGATCTTCGCACTTTAGATTTCTTTTTAACCTCAATTTTAACAATATTTGTAGAATAAAGTGGAAAAATCCTTTCTACACCTATTCCACCAACGTTTTTTCGTACTGTAATTGTTTTGTCTGCGCCATATCCGCTATTTATCTTGATCACCAAACCTTCGAAGATCTGGATACGTTCTTTTTCTCCTTCTTTGATTTTTTGGTGTATTTTTACCGTATATCCAGGTTGGATTACTGGTACTTTTTTCACCGCTAGTTTTTGAATATCCTGTAAAACGTTCATTTGTGTGATTAATTGCCAGTGCAATATACTCAAGGTGAACGTTTAAATCAAGGGGATTTATTCTTTTTTGTGCCCAACGCTTGCTTGACATTATCGTCATTTTGTACTATATTTTAGCGCATTTCAATTTATTATGAATAATACACCAGATACAGCTAGCGAAAGCGAAATCTCAGGCCCAAAACTGAGCAGATTGGGTGTGTTTGGTAGAGGTGTGAAGGATATGATAGCTGTTACAGCTTTGAGTCTGATGGCAGTGCTTAGCGCATGTCAATTTAACCAAGGAGAGGATCCTAAAAAAGAAGCAATTGAAAGGTGCTACGACCCTGATCATAGGGCCCAGTACCCATTCAACCAAAATATTTTCGTGGCGCTGGCGGTACATATTGTAATGAATAGTGATGGAACCTCAAATATTGACGAAGACAGTATAAAGGAGAATATAACGGACATTAGACGGGTTTATGGTGATATGATCAGAGATTTCTATGTTGCTAGGGTACGAAGAGTTCCAGAGACTACGCTACAGCCTTATATGATTCCCGATGAATCTCGTGAAGACTATGAAGAAAGACTGAAGGCATATATAGACGAACATGGTACAGATGGCGCAGTGGATATCATGTATGTTCCTGGCAATACTGGAGTTAGCGGAACGTATTTAACTACGCCCGCTGGTGAAGAATTCTTGGTTCTGTATACGAATGATAGAGGTGAGACATACCTCAAAAAGGCAGCTGCGCATGAATTAGGGCATTTATTGGAGTTAAAGCATCCGTTTGAGGGAGATGGTGATGGCTTGGGCGACACAATTAATTATAGTCAGGCATGCGCTCATGTTCAATCAATAGTCACCTATATGGTGGGTAATGTTTGTATGGCTGCGTGTGGAGATGGTCCAGATGGAAAACCGGGTTCAAATGCGGCTCCGGCTAACCTCATGGATTACAATATTTGCCGTGGAGATCTGGGGCAGACTCTGCAGGTTTACCCTGAGGAGCTAACATACGACCAAATAGGATTTGCGAACTGTGTTTTGAATTCAGCAAAAACTTACTTGGTTAATCCTGGGCTTCCTGAGGTAGATTTTGAATAGGGGCTTTAGGCTTTGGCGAATTTGTCGATGAGGATTTGGTTTTCTGGATCTGCAATTATTTCTGCTATGAATTTATCATTGCACTCTCTTCTATATTTGAAGTCCTCTTCATTCATTATTGTGAATTTCACAGATCTTTTGGTTCTCAGATCTTCGCTCAGGTATTTTGAGAATCGATCTTTGTCTAGATTTCCAACTATTAGCATGTCTACAGTCTCAGTGTCTTTGTTCAGGAATTGTCCAGACAAAGCCAATAACTTGATGTCCCCCATTTTGGCTATATCTTTTGTTATTTTGTCTTGAGATGAGACAGCTTTTAGAATTATGCCCCTGAGTTCATCAAGGAAGATAAAGTTTTTGTTCACATGGTAGTATTTTTTCCTGTTTTTTGCCCTAGCCTTGAGAAGACCCATCTTTTTCAGATTCTCTAATTCTCTTCGCACGGAATTAATTTGTTCATCTAATTTTCGCGTAAGTTCGCGAATAAAGTACTCCTCATCGATGTTTAGTAGGAATACAGTCAATAATTTTATGCGGGTATTAGATGTAAAAAGCCGCTTTAGCATTGTTCCCTATTTATAATTGCCCTGCAACGTATACAAAAAGTATACATTACATTTCGTAACGTACATTTTTTTTAAACGGATTGCAATATTTTTTTATTCAAAATCTGCCTCGTCGTCTTCATCAGTGGTATCAAAGACTTTTGCCATGAATGCGTGGTAGAAGAGTCCGGTAATAATTCCTATCACTGAGAACCCTAATATTACAATTGTTGGATTGGATTTAACTGGGAAGAAAAAGAAGGTCAATAATGAGCATTGGGCCTGAATGTTTCCAAAGGCAATAACCAATATCAGTACAGTACAAATGATTGATCCTGCTAAATAAAATGCTTTCATAGGTTTAAGGTTTTATGTTGTAACTATTTTATCCTTATGCAAGGACTTTATCAAATAGTTTTCTTAGTGCAAGTTTGTTTTTGAGTTGATTCTTCATCTCGCCATCCTTGTACTCTTTGTCGATTTTGTCTGATTCTGCAGGTGGATACTGAGCTTTTATCTTTTCTAATTCTTTTTTTATATCGTCTTCTTTTACTTCAATTTTCTCCTCTTTAATTATGTACTGAAGTGCAAGCCTGACTTTGATTCTCTTTTCAGCTTCAGGTTTATATTTTTTTCTAAGGTCGTCCTCCGTTGTTTTTGATTGTTCTAGGAATTTCTCAAATTCCAGACCTTTCATTTGGATATCCTCTCTCATTTCTTGGAGTATGTATTCAGATTCCTCCTCTATCAGAGCTTCAGGAAGCTCTACTTTTACCTTTTTTAATAATTCCTCAATGTATTGGTTTTCTCTTTCCCTGATTGTCTCTGTGTCTTTTCTGGCCTTAATATTCTTTTCGATTTCTCCCTCAAAGTCTTTTACTGACTGCTTTTTTCCAGTCATTTTCTCTATAAACTCCTCGTTTATTTCAGGTTCTGAGCCCTCTTCTACGCTTAAAAGTTCCACTTTGAATTTAATTTCCTTACCTTGAAAATCTTTTTTTCCGTAATCTTTTGGAAAAGTAATGTCGAACTCTTTTTTCTCACCCTTCTTCATTCCTATAATTTCGTCTTCGAATCCTGGAATTAGACTATCCCCTCCTAGAACTACTGGATGGTTCTGACTTTTAGTGTTTGGAATTGCCTTTCCGTCCTTTTCAAACCCCTCAAAGTTCACTTCAGCCCTATCCTCCTTTTTCGCAGCCCTATCAACTTCCTTGTACTGAGTCCCGTGTTTTTTCATGTCGGCAAGCACGGCCTCTATGTCTTTTTTGTCTACTTTTACTTCTTTCTCCTTGATTTTGATTGATTTGTGATCTTTTACCTCTACTTCCGGCATTGTAGCCACAGTCGCTGTGTATGTAAGTGGAGAATCTTTGTCGATTTTGACTTTTGGTCGTGATACAACTTGGATTTTCTCTTTCATCACTACCTCTGAGTATGTCCTTTGGATAGCGATTTCCTGAGTGTGAGCCTCGATGTATTTCTTTTCAACGTATTGCTCTAGTACGTGTGGTGGTACGTGCCCCGGTCTAAATCCTTTTACTTTTACCTCTTTTGAAATGTCATCACAGGCTTTTTTTCTGTAACCATCCATGTTTTCTTCTGGAACAGTGATTGTAATTTCTACTTCTGACTTAGCAAGTTTTTTAACTTTGTATTCCATATTTGATTGTTTTTAATTAAAAGGTGTTGACAGGAAGAGTGAAAGTACTATCATGGGGTACTCGATGGACTTCAAGTCCAGGAAATCTTACAGGCAGAAAGCCGTTTTGACAATTGTTTTTTGGACCGATTTCTGGTAAAATTATTAGATAATATTATATCTATGTCGACACCGAACGAAGATAGAAAACAAGGAGTAGAGGATGAACTCAATGCCCCATTGGATGCTATTGCGCATGTTGGAATTGATAAGCCGCATGAAATGCTGGATGAGGCGGTAAAAGCAAAAGTGATTTCGGAAGAAGTTAAGGATAAAATTCAGACAGAAATGCCAGGGCATGTTTTGTTGTTTCAAAAGAATTTGGCTGTTGAGCAAAGGGAGACTGTAAATAACAAAGTATCAGTACGTAGAGCGTTTCAGCTAACATATGGAAAGTTCATGTTGGAGGCTGATAATGAGCTGAAGAAGACTGATAGTGTTCTAATGAGAGCATTAGAAAAGGTTGTTAAATTCCCAGTGAATCGAAAGTTAGGACTGAAGGGTCGCACAGAGTTAGAAGCCGCTGCGGCTCAATTGGACAAGGTGAGATATTCGCGTGATGCGGGAGAGTATGCGAATAATCAATACAGGGACAGCAGTGCTGAAAGGGAGGATATGGAAGAGAAAAAGGCAAAAACCGAGGATGACATTAAAAATCTAGAGCAACTTCAGGACTCATTTGAAGACATAGATGTCGCTGAAAATTTAGATCAGAGAATTAAAGTACTTGCAGACATTCATGATCTGAGAAAAGGCTTTAAAGAGAGAAAAACGGAGCTTATCAAAGAAAGCTCAGAGTTGGATGGCCAAAATGGGGAATTGCAGGAAAAAATTGATAACTACAAAGGACTGGTAAATACGCTAACTGACAATCTTAATCACTTAAGTGTGGCTGTAAGTAGGCACGTTAACGATGACGAAGCGACTGTGATAGAAGCAGTTCTTGCATTACTGCATGAAATTGACACTGGTGATGATTTTGATATTAAGGCGTTTCAAGATTTTTTGGAGTCAGAATTGAAGCCACTGCTAGAAAGAATATATCCGTCATATATTAGAGGTTTTGCTGGAATTGCTTCCCCTGCTCTTCCAACTGGTTATGCGAATGAGCAAATACAGAGGCCATTGAAGGCAATTACAGCTCAGCTAAAAACTCTAAAGGGAGACGTGTATCTTTTTCATGATCAAGAAGATATCGGCATAGTTGGAGAAGAGAGAGACAGAATTTCAGGGCTTAGCGAGGATGCAGAAGAGAGCTTTTCGAAGGAAGTTGATTTATTACATTATGACTTAGACAAATTTGATGATGTTGTGAGAATTTTCAGAAAAGGAGTTGATGACAATAACCAGTTAAGTCCAGAGCTGGTTCAGTCAATTTCAACTAGATGCGGTAAATATTTAAAGGAATATGAGGGCTTTCAGTGGGAACCAACGGAAAGTTTGGATCTGAAACACTTTCAAGATTTTGTAGAAAATGTTTATGAAGCTTTCATGGATGATATTCTAGAATTGTTAGAGCCTGAGTTAATCACTAAAGATAATGAATTCGCTAGTATAGACGATAGTTTGGCAATCCTAAATAGTCAGATAGATGTATATCAGTCGTATTCTGAGAGTGGACTTCATGCGAATTTGGCGGCCACTATACAAAATGATTTGGAAGGGGCTCATGACGAGTTGGCGCAATTACAGATTTATCTTTCGGATTTGGAAGCGAAGAGAATCCCACTGGACGAGGAGAGAGAGACTCAGGTTGAGGAAAAAGGGCGCATTGATCACAATCTGGATACTATAGGAAAGCAAATAGTTGAGTTAGACGTAGATTGGCAAAAATTGAGCAAGCAGTTAAAAACTGCACAACAGATTGTCGAGGACGATGAGGATCAAAATGCTATGTATTTGGCCAAACAATCAATAAATGAAATAAACCAAAAATTAAGTGAGATGGAACTAAGATTGGCGGAGTTAAAGGAGAAGCATAAAAAAGCGTACTGGAAAAATCAAAGGGAGGGCACAGCAGTAGTTGATAAAATTAAAGACATTGAAGACGAGGCTGAAAGCACACAAAGAGCTATATCTAAGTTACAAGCTAAAATAAATACTTTACACAGTATGACACCTGAAAACAGATTGATTGAAAATGCTTTTTCAGGTCTCCGATTTGATTCTGATGGTAATATGAAAGTTCGTGGATTTGAGACAAATTTTGAACATGCGGTAGGTCAACTACAAGAAGCCATTGATTACTTTTCATCTCCAACTAACATTCCAGAATTAAGAAAAGCTCATGATGAACTTTCACAAGCTGTAAACGATTCGAGAGAGGCATTAATTAAAGGTCTAGAATTAGACAGTGACTTTCTTACGCTAGATATTAAGACTAAGATTAAAAAATTGGAAAGGGAGATAAAAGCAAAAGATTCAGCACACTCAAAACTGACAACTTTTTTTAAGGAGCAAAACATAAAAAAGGATTTGGATGCATTAGAACGTAATCATTTTAAAAGATATCCTAAAGGGCAAACGGCTCCAGCATTTGACAGGGCGGGTGAGCAAACTAGGCTTGAGGATGAATACAGCAATAACGCAAGGAAGCTCTCAAAAGACCTGGATATGCTTGAGGAATTAAAGGATAAGTATTCAAGGATTGACGAAGCTACGAATGCTTTTTATAGTTCATCTGAGACACTTTTCAAACATCTGGAGGCTCTAGAAAAAGCAAATGTCCCAATTTCAAGCAATGGCAAACAATTGCAAATCGAAGTGGCTTTAGCTCAATTTGGAGATATTGATGAAAGAAAAATTGATCCACATAAATTGTTAAGATTGCATAGCTCATTCCAAGGATTTTTTGATGCAGATTCAAATGTCGTAGATTTGGTTAGAGATGTTAGAGAAGCTCATGCAGATATATCTGAAAGTACAGACCTTACAGATACAGAAGCGGCGAAGAAAATCGTTCATGCAATAGTTGCAGAGCAATATCCGGACCTTCCATTTGAGGAGCAGCAAAAAGTTGCATCTGCTATTTTGGCGGATGATATTCACACAATTCAGACAGAGCAAAGTTATGAAGAGTTGGCTGAAGAGCATTTTGCAGAAATTGCAGATACTGTGAACATGGTAGGAGTTCAGGGCAGACTAGTGAATTTTAAATTCGCAGTTGACGACAAGGAACAGCAGCCGTTTAAAGGGCTGACTCCAGAGGACTTTTCATCTTGGGATAGAATGGAAGAACTGTTTGATCTTGGAAAATTGAATTATCAAAATGGATTCTTCGCCTTGGCGGCATTTGAGATGTTTGCTGAAGAGGGCGACGGAAAAAGATCAAAGCAATCTGTTGAGCTTAAGAAAAAGCTACGAATGTCATTGGCGGAGGAGCTAGGTATTGAAGAAAGACTGGACGGGGCTGGAGAAAATAGGATCCTGGACGATGCTTTTAAAGAGCAGACTGAAAAGGCAAAACCACTGATGCAGGAATATTTCAAAGAGTACTCAGTCAAGAATCTTGAATGGAAGCAGTATAAGGTTAATGAGTTACAAATGAGATTTCAACTTTACAATGAGCAGTTAAAATTGGGAAAAATCGACCAGACCGTTTACAAATTGAAGTGTGACCAAGTTTATGAGGAGGCAAGGGCATATGACGTTGCTGATAGATTTACGCAGAGCTCTGTTCTTGCTGGATTCTGGAATAGTAAGCATTCGCAATGGACGAGAGATAAAGGACTTGAAGTTGGAAGTTATACGGCTAGAAAGGCCAAAGCAGGACTATTTGAGGGAGGAATGCTGTATCTTCGAGGACTTGTCGGAGGAGTCAAATTAGCAGCGACTACCACTGCGCAAACAGTTTTGAAGGCCCCAGTTAGTATTCTTAAAAACGGAGGATTATTGGCTATATCTCCATTAAAATGGGGAGTTAATTTAAAGAGAAGGACACAAAACTTGATTAATGGTGGAAGGAATTGGTTTAGAAAGAGAAAAGGAAAAGAGTTAAAGGAGAAAGTCGAAATGTGGACGCCATTTAGCGTTGGAGAGAGCGTTCGAAAGGATTTAGGTAGAGTTGGTGAATATTCTAAGACAAAGGCTTCGAAAACTTGGGAAGGGACAAAGACAGCATTTGGAAAGGTTGGAGGTTTTTGGTCTAAAGAAGCGTGGAAAAGTAATGCATATAAGGACAGAACAGATGTTGATACGGCTTCTCTGGAAAAACAGGCAGACGAATTGGCAAAGGCGGGTCAGGGAGAGTCAATTCAGGTCGAATCTTCACCTTATATAGATTTGGACAAATATCGAGTTCAATTACAGGAATTAGACAAAATGACAGGAGTTCCTGATGCAAAAGCAGCATAATTTAAATTATTTATGAATAATCAAAGCACAAAAACAGCTAAGGAGATCAAGGAGGCATTATCGTCACTGACGGAAGATCAAAAGCTAATGATGGATGATGTAGTATTGGCTGATGCTGTATATGATGGTGTGATTAGTCTATTGAATATTGCTGAAGATGATCATTTGCAAAAAAGTCTTCTATATGGGGTTTTGGTTCGTCAAACCAGGGACCATATCGTTTTCTCAATTTGGAACAATATGACGCCTGAACAGTCCAAACATTTGCGTGATTTCGTTAACCAGGTAGCAGTGACTAACCCTGGAATTTCTCATGAAAACGTGATGATGGAATTTGCACAGTTGTATCCCCCACTGATAGATAAGGTTTATGAAAGTTTAGGAAAATTCTTCCAGGATTTTATTGAAAAATTTAATAAAATCAACAAAATTTAGTATTTAGAGAAATCGCACTTTCCGTATTGAATTATTCCTCTGTTTTTGGTATAATAATATGATATTTTCAAAAAATATATCAAGGAAATAAATATAAAAACACATGGGAAAAGACGATAAAGACAAAACTAAATCATCGGCTACGCCCGCTCCTGCTGCGCCTACAGCGCCGGTAGCTGCACCTTCGGCAACGCCAAAGGCTGCACCAAAAGCTGGTGTAAAAAAATCTGCAAAAGCAGCCAGAGTAACTGCAAAAGCGAATGTGGATACGACATCAATGAGAACTAAATTCGAAAAGCAGCAAAAAGCTGCAGCGAAATCAATGCTCTCAAATCTTAGTGAATGGAAAATCAGTGTTGCTAGAAGAAGCGGAAAAGTAAATCCACAACTTTGGTCTTTTACATCTAAGGCAGACATGGATCGAGTGAAAAAAGAATGGAGTTATCTTGGAATTACAAAAGGAAATTCAGCTTTTTACAATAAAATGTTTAGAGTCCTAAGCAAATCATATAATCCTCAATTTTTGGGGACAATCCGAAGACCATCAGCGAAATATGATGCTTACACGAATCCGCTTGGAAATTCCAAGGATCTTGCAGCGAATACTGATCCAGATTTTACAGTTGCAGTAAACTACTTTACAGCAATCAAGAAAATGGTTGAGGATCAGGATACGTTCCAAAAAGCTACAAAGAAAAATTTGCAAGAAAGAAACGAGGACTCAATTGTCTCTACAGTGACAAATGTGGTTCAAGAAAATTTGGCGGCTTTTAAGGAAGC
>JAOZTS010000002.1:10872-17887 GCA_029939035.1 Candidatus Altimarinota bacterium
AGATTACTCAACAGCTGCGGTTTATATTATAGGTATTTATGCGCTGTGGAGATCATATAAATCATTACCAAAGGATAAACAAGATAGATACAGTAAATACATATTCTGGGGTGCAGCGGCTTATTGTTCAAATATCTTCCTGAAAAAGGCAGGTATTGATATTGGTAAAAAGCTTGGATTCACAGATGCGGATGCAGAGGTAAAAGGTACTCCGATGGCAGTACTATCTAGACTGGATTTGAAGGGAATGGAGCCTCATGATTATATAACTGCAAGAGATGTAAATTTTGAAAATTTTGGAGATTTATATGCACATTATAAAAAGACTAATGGAAATCCTGCCGGACTAAGGTGGATTGACCCAAATCAATTCAATGCATTTGGAGATAGGTATAGAGGGATGAGGTATGGTGATATCTCAAGGAAACGTGGATCAGCGGCAAAAACAAGTTTGTCATCAAAACAAAAAGCATATCTAAAAAAAGGAGAATCATTGTATAGAGTTGTAAAAGCTTTAGAACAGGCTTACAACAAAACAATGCGTCCTAATACAAAAGGAAATCCAACTTTGACAGCTGTGTTGAGTTCAGGAATCCTTGCTAAGAGTAGTGTATTTGATTTTGTAGTTGCGCTTCAAAGATATGCACCAGAAACAAGAGAATCAAAGAGTATTATGGCTTCACTTAAAGGAACTGAAAAGGCTAAAAAGAGATTGCGAGAAGCATTTGAGGGTTCTAGATTGGGATTCAACTTGGAAAAGGGTAGAAAAGCAGGACATTACGATGGTGTACTGATGGGATTCCCTGTCGTATACGTAAGAGATGCAAGAAATAAAAGATTCCTAGTCTTTTCAAGAAGTGATTATGATGGGGCAAAGAAGGCTCCACATGTAAATTCAAAAATCGGATCAATTCCATATAAAGGAAATGCTGCAGCCTCTATCTCTGCATTGAGAGGTAAAATCCGTGCAAAAGTGATGGACAGAGATACTGGTCTACTCAGTAAATTTGTTAAAAGCTCAAAAGGCTTGGCCACATTTACAAATGTACGATATGACCACGCTAAAAAAGGATGGACCGCTGACGTTTCGTATAAAAGAGGAAAAATCATAAAAGGAACTGGTCCAATTCCAATGTCAGTTAGCATTGTGATTGGTAGTAATGGCCGTTCTATTAGCCTTACGCGAGGATCTGGTGGGCAGTTGGTATATATAAAGGATGTACTCGACGAGAACGCATTCTATGGAAACATGGCAATATCACAACTAGTTACTCAGAAAGCTACTGGAGGTGCTACAGATTTCAGTGCACTACATTGGCTTCATTTGAGTGACAAATTGTCATTCCACGATAATGATCCTACTGATGATCAATTTGAGGTTAAAATTGGAAGAGTACCATTAAAGGTTTTGATAAGATTGAAAAAGGGAACTGGTGGAAAACCAGACGTGTATGAGTTTGTGGATAAGGATATGGAGCAGAAATTGCTTAAATATTCGACATTTAAGACTGAGTTGAGGGAGTCTGTTGGGAATAATAAAGAATTGCTAAGAGCAACTGATGAATTGAGCAGGATGGTAAAGGGAACTCCTGAATCATACTTCTTGCACCTTGTCAGACATGTACCATCATGGTTTTCAAAAGCTACGTGGAACAAATGGTTTAGAGGAGTTGAAATGAGCCATTTCACTGGATCAGTGGCAAAAAATTACACTTATGCATTGATTGAAGCGCAGAAGGAAAAAATCATGACCGACTTTGAGATTTTATTAAGCAAAGGAAAAAGCCTTTCTGATATTGGAGATATGGTGAATAAGACGTTACCAAAATCTATAAAAAGTTTTGATGCGTTAACTGCAAAACTCAGCAGAATTAGAGGAAAACATACTGCTGATGGGGCTGAGTTCACGGCGACAGAGTATAGTGAGGCTGTAATTACTGATCTAATGGCAATTGGGTGTAAAAGTGAGGACTATAAAGGTTGGTATAAAAAGTTTGCAACTACCCTATTAGTAGGCGGCAATATTGACGATCTGAGAAAAGGAAAAGCTTCTAAGGTTAAACAATTAATGAAGGTTTTTGCGTACTATACGGCACAAGTCGATGATCCTGATATGGACAATGCAGACTTAACAGCTAAAAAGCCAAAAGCGGGTGAGGCTGATTATGATGCAAAATTAAAGGTTTGGGAAAAGGCAGAGAAACATAGACAAAATGCTGCGTATACCGATTATGTTGCTGCGAGAATACATTTAATGATGAGAATCCCACGTAATATAGCATATCCTGGTCCTGCGTCTGAAGAATGGGGAATTGATACGCGAGATAATTGGGATCATACTAAATTCGTTTCTGGTCATGAATTGACAGATACTAGAACGCCATGGAAATTGAAAAATCATTATATTTCATATGTAGATTACTTGAAAAAGCTAAAAGCAGGTGAGGCTGTAGATGAAGATACTGTTTTGTTGCCAAGGGGTAAAGTCACTGTGACTATGCCACCTGTTGGCCCTAAGCGAGATAAGGCAAAAGCTCTTTTGACAAAGCTAATGGGCAAAAAGGTCGATATGGACACGATGAGATTATCTGATTTAGAAAAACAATTCTATAAAAAATTATTCCAAGGTATAAGAAGGATTGAAAAGAAATTTGGTTCAAGGGTTAAGCCTCTAATGTTCCAGAGATTAAGAGGTCAATACAGGATGATGTATGAGCTTAAAAAGGATCCAAATTATGCGACAAACGGTAAATTGACAATAAATCATGGTCATGAAAATGGCAATGTTGTTCCAATCCTAGTAAAGCCAAGCTCGAGCATGAACGGGGCTATGTCCTATTTGTATGGTCAATTACCAGGACTCTCAGCTACTACGATAACCAAAGGACAGCAAGAACATGCTATTAGAATGGCCGTGGAGCATACCCTGAAATGGGAGATATTGCACCATGACCGAATAGGTAAATTTGTTGATAAGACAGGGCCTGCAAGATGGTTAAGAGATGTATGGAGAGATTTCAAAGATTGGCTATGGGGTCTGAAAAATTAACGGTATATTATGGGATTTAGAGAATTTTTTAGCAATTTGTGGGACCTTGGGAGCAATACTGCAAAAACTGGAGCAAAGCTTTCAGAAGTCGCAGTTAAGCTTTTAAATCAGCTTGTTAAAGGTGTTGATTGGCTAATTGAATTGCCAGAAAAGGCTGAACAATTTGCCTACAAATCATGGGCAGTTGCGAAAAATGGTATCCCCTATTTAATTGATTCATTGAAGAGACCTGGATCTCCGACTATGTTGCCTGAATATAAGACTGAAATACCTCGTCTTTTTAAAAGGCCCACGCCTAAAGAGTTTGGATTCAAGGTTCAAAAAGGGAAAGAAAACCCTGCGTATAGAGCAGCGCTTTATCAAGTGCAGCTGTGTTATTTGTCGTATAGGATGAAGTACAACAGTAATTTGACTGATCCTATGATGAAGGAATACCAGAAAATTAATAAAAGAATAATTGAGATTAAAAGGGAGAATATTAAAAGGAGAAATGCGAGAAGAAGGCTAAAAGCACAATACGCAGTTGTTATCGGTAGAATTAAAAGCTGTAAAGCACTGGGAACGGAAAATGTTACTTTGCAAAAGCATTATAATAGAAAGAGAGAGATTCTAATTGACCTACAGAAAGTTTCAAAGGATGTTTCTCCAATAGTGAAATGGGCAAAATTTGTGTCTAAAAAGATAGAATACCCAAAGGGATCGGTTGAAAAAGTGGACTATTTTTACACTCATAAAACTCAAACACAAACTAAAGACATTTATGAACTGCAGAAGCATCTCGCAGCCTATTTAACTCCATTTACAAAGCAAAATGTTATGTATGCTAAGGAAATCAGTAAATTAGCATATTGGAGAGATGCGCATCTAAAAACAAATCAGGATAAGGGTCAGAAGGCTGCTTATGACAAATATAATACTTACGCTAAGGATAATCTTAAAAAGTTGAAGATTCCAATTACTCCTCCACTTTAAACAGTCGATTTTCGTGGATTGCCTCTGGTTTTAAACGCTTTTTTGTGCTATAATTGAGTATAAATTCTAATATAAACAAAAATAAAAATTAACAAAAAATATATGTTTATTCCAAGATTTTTAATATTCAAAATGCCTAAAAGGGTTGAATATAATTTTAGTGGTGACGATATTCAAGGTGATCTTAGTACTGTCCCAGTACTGCAACTCAAAAAAAGCATTGCTGCAATACACAAATCGATTGAAGGATTATACTCTGGAGAAATTGACCCAGCAGAGTTTGACAAAATTGCCTCTGGTATATGGAAAGTACGTTCTCAAATTATTGACAAGGGCCTGAGAAATCAACTCCCTTTGTTAATGGAGGTATTTTCTGAACTCTTTAAAAAAATGGGACTACTGAGCATGGATGAAGTAAATAAGAGGTCGTATTATAAAAATCCATATTCTACTATCAATGGAAGATTCTTTAGGGATAGGCCAAGTAATCTTACTGGGCTTTCTTTATCTCAAATGGACGAGCTTGAAAATCTAATGTTTATGGGTGATGCACGTATGATGATTACCCATTATTTCGACTCTAATCCCCCAAGGTGGCCGGACACACAGATAATGCGTTTTGTAGACTTAGTGGCTAAATCAACTCAAAATAACATTTGGGATTTCCAGGTAAATGGAAAATTAGTACCAGCGAATATCAATTATGTGCGTAGTGTTTTTAAAAAGTTATTAGAAGAGAAATACTGGGGAGATAACAAGAAATTAAAGGCATTTTTGGAAAGAAACAGCACAGGTTTTATACCAATGGCTTCTCTAAAATCTATTTCACATGAATACCCAACTCTACCTAGTGCAATGTCAGACGAGTTCGTGAAGTCACAGGTCAATTTGAAACGTGCGGCAGCTGCTCTAAAAAACGATACGGAATTTGATGTTTTTTTTATAGACCAAATTGGTACATACAACAATAATGCATGGCTTGATAAAATCATGGACGCTGCAAAATTGCCGAAAAATGGAGGAAAACATACAAAATTGAGAGCAAGACTATATGCTCGAATGTTGACCCCAGTTTATTTGACATTACTTGCAAATCCAGATGTATCTCGATCAAACGCGAAGAGGATTTTAGCGAGAGAGCAACAAGTACGAAGAAAGCATGAAATAACAGTCAAATTGTCATCGCTAAGTACAAAAGTTCAGGTCCCAAATACAAAAAAGGGCCTGGGTAAAACCGTAGCAAAGTCATTGACTGGTGGCGCTGGAAAGCCAAATAGTGCACCTGGTGCTGGGCTTCCTCAGCCAAATTTACCAAAGTTCAAGCCTCTTATAACAAATCTGCTTGGCCTTCAATCAGATCTATTGTCAAAGATGGATCCGGAGGCTCTAAAAAAATATCTAAAAATTATGGAACAGCTGAGAAGTCAATTACAAAAGAAATTTGGCTTTTCGACTGTTTTCGCAACACGTGAAGAAGAACAAAACCATGCAAGAGTAGAGAACTTAATGACTCACTTTGAAGCTTTTGCTGCAGCCATAGATGATTCTAAAAAACTGCTAGAATATAAAAAGAAACTTGAGGAGTTCAGTGATTTAGATGCAGGTAATGCAGCAAAATTTAAAAAACTGGATACTGTAACACAGGAGAAAAAGTTCAGTGAACTAGAAGCTGTATTCTTAAATTTGAAGGCAATAAAATTCCTTCCTAGCAAAAAGGATTACGACGTGCACGAGGCACAATTCTCAATAGCTGGAGCAATTTACAGTCGATGGTGTCCATTCTTTAAAGTTACACCAAAATTGACCCCTGGTTACACACCTTATCTTAGTGAGGATCCAGATCCGATGGATGAGGACGCGCAGGATTATATATATAGTCCATTCATAGACCTTGATACAGGTGGAAGAGACGTTGATTTGGGTGGTGAAGTCACCTCGTATGAGATCCCACCAATGATGACGCATCAGATGAATAGATTGTATTTCCTGGCAACATTTGCAGAGCAATTCCTGAGGTCAGATGGGAGTAAAGATTTTGCTTTTAGTTCTCTTCTTGTTGGTAATAGATTAACAAATATTCAAAAAGATCTTAATGATTATTACCTTAGAAGAAATACTTCTGGAGATAAGTTTGATGGAAAAACTCCTTTTAACTTGCAAGCTGCAGTGGATAAAGATGAAGATCTAAGAAATTTCATTAAGAATGTAAAGATTTTCTTTGAAAAAGCAGCCCAAGGGATGGATTATATGAGTGCCACAATTGGAACTCCTGATGGTGGAGATGAATTTAAGGCAACATATAATTACCTAAAGGCAAGCGGACTTGATGCTGAAGAAATTGCACAGCAAGTTCAGGATTTAAAACATGTGGACTCACTGGTCAGAATGCTTGATTTTAATCAGCCATTTAACCCGGTTGATATGAAGCAGGCTGGAGATTGTCTTGCATCTTTTACGCGAAAGTCCTTAAAGGATTTTGAAACTGCTAGAGACATTCGATCAAAACTGCTTCAATCACATATGCCCGCTTCAAGGAGAAAAGTTCTTAAAAGTAAAAGAAATAAAGATGCACTGTTGAGAAATGCGAGAAGTGTTGCCGCTGAAGCAACATTACATATGGTGAAAGCTATGGGGCCTAAAATGTTCGAGGAATTCAGGGTGCAAACACGAAGTGACTTGAAGGAGAAAAATGGCAAAGTGCCGTCAGATAAACTGGTTTATTTCTACGCTCAAAGGGCATACTCTGCGTGGATTCGTGATACTAGAGAGACTATGACTGATTTGAGATTTAAAAAGGAACTGGATTGGATGGCGGTTTCCCCAAAATACTTCACAGCTTTTGGTAAATTGGATGAAACTGATGAAAGAATTCTAAAGAGTTATCGTGATTCCCTTGGACAAGGTAAGAACTGGTATGGGTGGGATGCTAAGGATGAGACGATTGCGAGCTTGAAAAAAATTGGGAACTTCTGTAAGGAAGTTGCCATAGAAGTA
>JAOZTS010000002.1:17897-26549 GCA_029939035.1 Candidatus Altimarinota bacterium
GGCAACAACAGGCAGAGCAATAAGTGCTACTCGATTAGGAGTTAGAGTTGGAAGAATGTCACGAGTAGCAGGAACAATCGCAAGATTGCGAAATACATACGAAGCAAGCAAGTGGCTACAGTATGGACTAATGTATAGTGGAAAAGCGCTCCAGTTACTTGGGCAGGGATCAGGGTTCTTGTTAACCTACCCTTTGCTCAATAATACACTTGTAAAAGTAGGTGCACGTTCAAAAAAAGTTGATACAATATTCAAAACATGGACTAAACATGGATGGGGACGAGCAGTTCTTAGAGTAATGGGTGAAACGGCTATGTTTGCGTCGTTCCATGGTGTAGGCTTTCTGACTAAGTTCTTGAAATATGGAAAGCTTGGAAAAGCGTTTCATGCTATGAGACTGAATCCGAAATATGCGAAGGAAGCAGATTATGTTCTTAAAAAAATTGGCGCAGCCAAAAACGGTAAAGAAGGATGGAAGGCCGTCAAACAACTCTTAGCAGAAGGTATCCCAACAAGGGGAGGATTTAAAAAGTTAAGTCCAAAGGTAGCTGAGATGCTAAGGGGTACAAAAAATCAAATTGGCCAAATGCGTGAAAGATATTTCAGGTTGATTGCAAATGTGGACGATAAGGGTCTGAAAAGCGTTTTAGGTCTTCTGGTACAAGATTTAGGGTTTGATATGGTTGCCATGATCCTAGGTACGGTGGCCAAGCATCAATTATATAAGGGGAATCATAGAGAACTTAACTTGATGAATAAAGATACTTTGTTCCAAATGTTTACAATGGGATTAGCTTTCCGTGCGACTTTTGTTGCTATTCCAAAGGCAACTGCTGCTTTAACAAAAAGATTCGGAGGTAAATCCCCTATGGAGGCGGTCGAACTAGGAACGTTAAAACTAGCAAAGGCAAGAGAGCAACGTGTAGCCGAGGTACAACCTGTTGACGCTAAAATTTCAAAATGGGAGTCTAGATACTATGAACTCCAGGGGGAAATTGCAAAAATGGAGGCTGGTCCAAAAAAGGTCACAGCAGTGAAGGATAAAGCTCGAATAATGATCAAGCTTAAAGGACTGCGCTCTCAAAAAGCAAAAATTGAAAGAACAAACGGCAAGAGAATTAAAAGCATCGACAAGGAGCTAGCACAATTGAAACAATTGTTAAAGGATGCGCCATTGGCGAATTATCCGGTTCCAAGCGCTATTGCTAGAATGCTGCCAAGACCTGTGAGAGAGCACTTGTATAAAGTCTACAGAGGTAGAGACGGGATCTTCCTAGGTTCAAAAGGATTTGCTGACTTGTGTGTGAAGGATTGGCAGGCTGCTGAAATGATCCTAGTAAAAGCTAAGAGATCAATCTTGTCGCCATCTGAAGTGATACATGTAGCGGCGAAGTTGCCACCTGAGTCTAGAGGTAAATTCTTAGGTCACATGGGAAGAATTCTCAGACCAGGACAGGCTTATGCTTATAAAAAATTCGTTCAAGGACTTAGTCCATTGCATCCAACTGAATATGGTGGATTACCTAAAGATATTGCAAAAATGGCAATACCAAAAGCTGTAAAGGCTAAGGGTCCAACAGCGGTTAAAAATTATAGATGGCATAAATGGAGAAGAAGACTTGAAGTTTTAGTACTTGGAGGATGGCTCACTCTAGGAGCTTATGGAGTGGCGAGAGGGCAAGAGGCAGTTCCAAAAGGAAAAACTCCTTATGAGGCAGTAGCAAAGGACTTCAAACCTCCTGAAGATGTAGGAGGTGGTAAAACCGAGGGTGGAAGATTGAATTTCACCCCTCAGCAGTTAGCCAGCAGGCCGTCAGCTTCGAAACACTCAGCTCGAGTTGTTCAAAAGGCTAAAATAACAGAAATAAGCGGCAAGAATGGTAAAGACAGCACACTTTTGGGTGCTCCAAAATCAGAAGCGAAAGCTCTTAAAAGAGAGCTTCCTGCATACGGAAAAACTGCAGGCCAACAGGTTAAGGTGCAACACGGTGTACTAAAAGCACTAGCTAAGGGAGATGTTGGTAAACCGACGCTTTGGGCAATGGCCAATTGGTTCACAAAATGCCCAGATCCGTTAAAGCCGTTTGTTTTGGTAACTGCATCTATTCCAAAAGATGCAACTGGCAAGAACTTAAAGCCAGACGTTTATATAGTTTACAATCAGGGTGCATACGCAGATTATTGGGCTAAAAAGCATGGAAAACCAGCGAGTGAGGCTCCATTTATCTTAGACACAATTGCGGCAACGAGGTCATATGTAAATCAATACGACCTTTGGAAGGCTGCTAAGAAGGGGGAAGTTTTGACTGGTCTTGCTTGGCTTGCTAGCGAATCCTATGAAGTTATTGGAGGAGGACTCTTTCAGGGCAATATCGTCTCTAGAACAATCGTTGGTCCCGAAAACAACCTTATGGAGACCGGCAGACTTGAAGGCTTAAAAAGATATGCACACAAGAACCCTTTCAGAACTGCATACCTTTTCATGTGGCTTTCAGCGTTGGGAATATATGCGGGTAATAGAATAAGAGGGGTAAAGGAAGTGGCAGAAGGTGAGAAGGAAAGAGATGAGTGGGACAAGAAGCTAGAAATCACTAAGGGAGGCTCTTTAGGATTTATTGCGAACGGAGCCGTTTTGCTTGGAAAGGCCCTTGTACGAATTCATAGTTATCCATGGAGAAAATTGGACATTGCGACGGTAGAAAAAGCCCCTGTAGTGATGGACAGAGAATTTCCAGCATTGGCGGAGGTGGTTAAGGGTGAAAAGCTTTTATCACCTGAAGGTCAAAGCCGACTTGAAGGTACGTATAACAGCGTTGTGAAAAGTAATTTAAAAATGCTAAATTTCAAGAATGGTGGTAAAAGCAAAACTTTAGAGGTATTCAAACAAGTCGTCAGAAATCGTTATATTAAGCTAAGGTTAAAGGATATTGGAGATTCAAAACCTGGGACTCCCCCACTTGTGGGTGAGAGACTTAGACAACTAGATACAGAGATAAAAAGACTCGTAAGGGAGTATCAGAAAAATTCTGAGGCAATTCAAGATCTCCTTTTGGGAGGTAAGGATGTTTTTTCTCCAAAGTTTTTCTCAGAGACATCGAATGGTCCTAAAGTCGCAGCTGAGGCTATTTCTGAAATTTTCGTTGCATCTAAAAAATTGTCTGTTGCAGATAAGGGTAGGTTTAATAAAAGTCTCAGAAAGACTTTCCAAAAACTTGCAGTCTTGCAAAAACAGAACCCTAAGATGAAAGCTAAATTAAAGGAGCTTGCGAACTTGGAGGCTGCTATTAAACTACAAGAAGCGGCATATAAGGCTACCGGTAAGGGCTCAGCAAAGAAGATTGCTGCGAAATACCCTCTTGAAAGCAGTGGTGAATTAAAGAACCACGCAGATTTCAAAGCAAATCCAGAGCTTAGCACAAAAGCATTGGATGCTCATGCATTCCTTACAAGGTACGAGGCTATGCTTTCGAGACAAAAGGTTCTCGCAAAAGAGAAGGGATTGTTTAAAGCAAAAGCGAAAGCTATTGTGAAAGATCAATTGGCAAAGGCATCAACTGATCCAAAAAGGCGAGCTATGCTGGGGGCTTTAGGTGGAGCATTAGCTGTAGTACTGATCAAAATGTTTACTTCTGCAGATAACGAAGAATATGAGTATGGAAAAATGAGAGTTGGAGTGCCTGGTGACTCTCAAACTCCGTCTGAACATGACAAGGAATGGAAAGATAAGTTCGGCAAAAAAAGAATAAAGGATGACTTGAAAAAGAATACACGTAAGCAGGTTGATCCGTGGAGTGGCTGGGGCAAGGCTGATGCAGGCGTTGAGACTAAACCAGGTACTAAGGCTAAACCAGCGCATAGACCTTCGTCGCATAGAGCAATGGCCACAGATACAGCTAAAAACGCATTGTTAGGCGAACCTACTGACAAAGACGCTGGAGCAGGCACCAAAGATGCTACGTCTGCAATGGCACCGCTAAATGTAACTAAGCAGGATGTACACAAACTAATAGATTCTCTATAAAAAGTGACACGATAGTATGCTCGACACAATAAAAGACATTGCAAAATATCCGCTACGGATGCCATCTGCCTTCGTTGAGGCGATAAAAAAGGCAAGGGAGGACCAGGATTCAAGTCTCTTGGATAAGATTGGTGTTTTCTTTTCTGCATTTACAGATGCTATGGGTGGAATTGATAAGGAGAGAGAGGATGTTGCGAAGGGCACAGAAGCTGCGGTTCAAGGCAGCATTATACGAACTCTAAAGCATCCTACTTCGTATTTAAACTTGAAAAGATCACCTGGTCAGCCAACAACAACAACTCAACAAGTCGATAAGACATTGGCAGTTGCGACCAGAGGATTTGGACAATTAGACAGAGCATCTCGGGCTCATGCACACAGAGCTATTAAGAACTTTGAGGAGAAACTGCAAGGCAACTCTGTATATTTGAATTACGATGAGGTCACATGCTTGGGTGCAACGGCAACGGCTGTTTTGTTGGAACTAAAGCACCAATATCCAAACCCTGCTGACTTCAAAAAGGCATTAGACGGTTATCTAAAAGCATCAGAAGGTTCTAATTTTCCATTAAAAAAGATGATGAAGTTATCGACCTTGAGTATATTCAGTTTAAAAACTGCGGATTTAATTAGTGTAGCAAGGAAGTTTGGCCTTACCGCATGGGATGCTCCAAAAATAATAGTTGATATTCTTCCAGCCCTAAAAAATCCTAAGAAGAATAAATCGATGCTTGCACAATTTTTCAAAAAACATATCTTACGAAACACCGATTCTGGAAATATAGAAAAAGTTATTGTTCTTATGGATAAAATAAAGAAAAGTCCAGGCAAAACTTTGACAACTCAGGATATAACCGATCTGGTCTTTTTGATTGACGATAGAGATTTCAAACGTTTGATTTCAGTACTCACTAATAATCGCTCATAACCAACTACTATGATATTCAGTTTACCATTCAGATTAGCAGGTCGTGTGAAAAACTCACTTTCTAATGCATATGAGTCCGCTAAGGAATCGAGAGACGCGGGGTATGCAAAGAAAGTAGGTATATTTTTGTACTCTTTTTCGAAATCGATGCTTGGGATTGGGAAGAGCAAACTCGAAACTACTAATAAGACTTCTAAAAGTGTTCGTGAAGGGATTGATGATGTTATTGCTCGTTACAAAAAGGCTTTTGGACTAGATGGAAAGCTCGAGGGTAAAGATAAAAAATTTGTTGATATCAATACTGCACTAGCGGCAAGAGGTTTTGGGAGAGTTAGCGGCAAATCTCAGGGACATGCACGTGAGGGACTTGATCTTCAAAGGAAGGCTGTTGAGAAGGATAAGGATCCGTTGGAGCCTTTGAGTTTTGAGCAATCTGTTGCACTTGGATCGGTTACATTATTAACTCTGAAGGAATTAAAGAAAAAGTACCCTACTCAAGAAAAGTTCAAAACTGCTATTCGTCGCATTTCTAAATTGTCAGGCAAGGCTAAATATACTTTGGAAAAGATGCTGAAGTTTTCGGTTCTTGGAATCTTTAAGGTTAAAAGCAAGGAGGATAGGATTAGGTTTTTGAGAAAAGTGAAGGTAAGGAGAAGTATGGGAGATATTATTGGAAGAGGTGATATGAATGATGCTTCAGACCTTCTGGAAGGATTGAGTAAAAAGCCTTTGGAAAACAAAGACCAAATCGTTACCTTCTTCCGAAAAAGATTATTCAAAAAGACAAAAACTGGGAAGATCAGAAAAATTGTTACCCTAATACATGACAAGATGACAAGTGGAGCGAAGAAGATGACACTGGACGACCTCACAGATCTAGTTTTCTGGATAAATAGTGCTGACTTTGATGGTATTGCTAAATTGTTTACAGGGAAGCTGACTAAGGTTTCTAAGGAAAAGTCATCTGCTAAAGAGCCTGAGCCTGCTGCTTCGGCCAGCGAGGCTTCTACGGATACGAGTGAAGAAACTAAATCTAAAGCCGCATAATTTATGGATAAGAAGTCTGTACAATTTGATATTCTGAAACTGTTGAAGGATTCGACGATTTCAGATCACGATAAGGAGATGGTGCAGATTTTGCTTCCAGTAATGGAGTGGGATGTTTTGAGGAATATTCATAAGGCCTTGAAGCATGAGCAGAGGAAAATGAAACAGCTTGATCAAAAACAGAAGAGAGTTGAGATGAAATACAAGGTTATGGTGGATAAACTTTGCAAGATGCAGCTGAAAAAGAAGGCGTAGTCCCCTTTTTGGCTAATCAAACTTCCTCTTGCTTTTTCGCCGTGAATCCGTATAATTTAATAGCTGAAAGGGCTCACGCTCTCGAAGCAAAAATTCTTGTAAGATTAGGGTACTTTAGGCTTTTCTAGGGCGTAGATATTCCTAAGTCACATCAAGGTCCCTACCCCAAGCGGGTAGGGCTTTTTTTTTGCTTATTCAGAAGTGTGTGGCTTTGTTGCGCGGTTTATTTGATGAAAATCCCAGGGGATTTATTGCTTAGGATCTTGACTGACCATTGCAATTTCCTACAATTCTAAAAGTATTGTTTTTTTCGGACCAAATCAGTAAGATTGGAACGTTGAAAAAATTATGGTGAGTGTAGCTCAGTTGGTTAGAGCACCTGGTTGTGGTCCAGGGGGTCGTGGGTTCGAAACCCATCACTCACCCCATTCTGTATTGACGCTGTCATTACATTTTGGTATACTGAAGGTGTTTATAATTAACTATAATAGTTATGACCACAATACAAGTTCGCATAGATAAAAAGACGAAAAAACAGGCTCAAAAAATCCTTAATGAAATGGGGCTAGATATGAGCACGGCTATTAAACTATATTTCAAACAGATTGCAATCAACAAGGGAATTCCTTTCAGAATAATCACTGAAAATGGCATGACTCTTGAACAGGAATTGGCAATACTTAAGGCTTCAGAGGAAGCAAAGAAGGGAATAGGAATTTCTGAGTCCTTTGACTCACCAGAGGAACTTATCAAGGAGTTAAAGAAAAAGTAATGAAAATCCATCGACATAAGCAATTTAAAAAGCAATATCAAAAATTGTCTAAAGTAATTCGTGATAAAGCTGATCAGGCGATTATCCAATTCAGCAAAGATCCTTTTAATTCCAGACTTAAGAATCACACCCTAAAGGGCTTGATGCAAGGCAAACGTGCGATTTCTGTTACCAGTACTATAAGAATAATTTTCGAAGAATATGCTGATCACACTGTTGTCTTGATGTTAGATATCGGTAATCATCCTCGTGTTTATAAGATGTAAATTAGTTCGAACAACACCTTTGCACTCACCCCATTGAAATAGTGATCTTAAATTTCCTGTAATAATTCCATAATTTTTGGATTTTCTTTGAATGAATCCAAAATCGCATTTTTAATTTGTCTAATTCTTTCTATTGAATATGGTTTTTCTGATCTCTCGCGATCCCCCCAACACTGCGCTATATTTTTGAGGGTTACTCCTTCTTCGTAGAAGTAACGCATAATTATAAACAAAGCTAAATCTGGTTTAAGACTAGGCATACGTACTTTTTTGAAATTAAATGAATATATATGTTCAACGATGGCATTTTTAAGTTTTATATTTAAATCATATTCAGCTAATTCATCACATTGACTTGGTTCTGTTCCAATAACATTGTGTAAATTTTTCGTACTATCGTCTCCGACAGAAGCATCCAAGTAGGTCATTCCTCTCTCTAAACTTATTGACCTCAAAATCAATTCAGGATCTTTGATTATTCTTTTTACTTTTCTGTCATTGAACATTTTTCGCAATTCTGAATCTGATGGGTTTCGACCATTGCGCCCCTTGAAATCAAAAACTATTTTTTTAGCATACTGCATGTCATTTACATAATGAACCGGATAATGTAGAACATTTGAATTTTGACTTACATATTTTGATACTGAATTTCTAATCCATTGATAAGCAAATGTGGAAAATCTATTCCCAAATTTTGGGTTATATTTATCAATTGCTTTTCTTAAGCCAACAACACCTTCGTCAAATAAATCCTGGTAATTAAATTTGCCGCTTATTACATATTCACCGTAACGTTGAGACATAACTTTTTTTATTAATCCATAATTCTTTTCAAGAACAGCATTCATGGCCTCGACATCTCCCCTTCTTACTTTTTCCCAAAGTTCTGCTTCTTCATCTGATAGTTCAAGAACTTTTCTTGGTGCAGTTATTGATTTCACAACTGTGTTAAAATTACATCCAAATATTTCGTTTGTTAAAGCATTTGGAATGCTCGGTTTTGGATAAGATTCTTTATTGGTTTCAACGAAATCAGCTAGTTGACCTTTGAGTCCGTTACTAACCTGAAAGTTATAAAAAGACTCTAAAAATTGTTGCTTTCTCTTTGTTGCATCTATTATTTCCTGTTCTTCCTTATCTTCAGTAACATCATCCAAATCAGCAATGCCTTCAAGAATAAAATCAACTGCTTCATTTACGAGTTCCCTCAAATATTCTAAATCTTCATCAATTTTCTTCTCAGCCAAAATCGCCGATTCAGGTATCTCTTCATTATCCCTTGAGATTGGCTGAGGCTGCGCAATTTCACGTTGCAGGTTAACCATTTGTCCGATGTTTATTTGATTACCATAGAGAATAC
>JAOZTS010000049.1:0-7040 GCA_029939035.1 Candidatus Altimarinota bacterium
GCACCCTCCGTATTACCGCGGCTGCTGGCACGGAGTTAGCCGGTGCTTATTCCTAAGGTACCGTCATAATTCTTCCCTCAGAAAAGAGCTTTACGATCTTTCGACCTTCATCACTCACGCGGTGTTGCTCCATCAGGCTTTCGCCCATTGTGGAAGATTCTTTACTGCTGCCTCCCGTAGGAGTATGGGCCGTGTCTCAGTCCCATTCTGGCTGATCGTCCTCTCAGACCAGCTACCCGTCATAGTCTTGGTGAGCCATTACCTCACCAACAAACTGATAGGCCGCAAGCACCTCCCAAACCGAAAAATCTTTACCCTTTCGGGACTATCCGGTATTAGCACCTATTTCTAGATGTTATCCCTGAGTTTGGGGCAGTTACTAACGTGTTACTCAGCCGTTCGCCGCTCCTCGCACTTCACCTACAAACGAATTGTAAACAAAGTGCGAGGCGCTCGACTTGCATGTATTATACACACCGCCAGCGTTAACCCTGAGCCAGGATCAAACTCTTCGTTAAAAAAAGTTTTGATTCCTAATGCGACTCAAAAGTCTTATTAAGAAAATTTGTTTTTGATTAAAACATCAGTTTCTCTATTACGCTCTAAATGTTAAGGAACATAGATTGAATATCTAACTAAGCAGAAGCATTCTATTTACATTAATACCCAAAGTCAACACAATTTGAGAACAAATACCACAATGAATATTCAAACCCTTGTCAACTATAAGAAGCTGAATCCTAAGCCGTTTTCTGGTATACTTTTCAAGATATATTTAATTACTACCTTAATTCCTAAAAAAAATGACAAACAAAAGAAAAACACAAGGACTAGGAGACCCAATTACTGACTCCGTATTAGTTCCAACAGTTATAGAAAAAACACACCAAGGAGAAAGAGCATATGATATTTACTCAAGACTATTAAAAGACAGAGTACTTTTCCTAGGTACAGCTATCGATAGCAATGTTGCAAATCTGATCATTGCTCAGCTTCTTTTCCTAGAAAATGAGAATCCAAAGCAAGACATCACTATGTATGTTCACAGTCCAGGAGGACACGTAACTGCAGGTCTTGCGATTTACGACACAATGCAATACATCAAACCTGATGTTTCAACTGTGTGTATTGGAATGGCTGCTTCTATGGGAGCTGTACTTTTAGCTGGTGGAGCAAAAGGAAAAAGATTTGCACTTCCAAATTCTGAAGTAATGATCCATCAACCTCTTGGAGGAACAGAAGGGCAAGCTTCGGATATCATAATCCACGCTGACCACATTATGAACACAAAAAACAGACTTAATAAGCTGTTAGTGCATCATACTGGCCAACCAATGAAAACAATCGAAAAAGACACAGACAGAGATTTCTTTATGAGCGCGGACGAAGCTAAAAAATACGGAATCGTTGATTCAATAATTCAAAAAAGGAAAGCTTAGGTTGACCCCTACGATCCCCCATTCAATTGATGCTTATATTTATCAGCATATTCTACTGCGTATTCTGCGACACTTTTCGCAATATCAAGACCTGTAGCTTGCTGTAACTCCTTAAACCCTGGATTAGCATTAACTTCCAAAACCACCGGTCCTGACTTCCCCCTCATTATATCAACACCTCCATAATTCAAATCCAAAGCCTGTACTGATCGAAGAGATATGTTTACTTCCTCTTCTGTGATTTCTACAGCACTTCCTTTCCCACCTAATTCTATATTACTTCTAAATTCACCCTTCTTCGCTTTTCTCATCATCGAACCAACAACTTTTCCATTAACTACAAAAACTCTTATATCTTTCCCCTTAGAATGTTTCACATACTGTTGCAGAAGATACATCGGCTTATTCCACAACAAAACTGATTGCAACGCTCGCATACTTTCGATAATAGTAACGCCCGCCCCAAACGAACCAGTTGGAGTCTTCACAATAACCGGAAATCCACCAACAGATTTAACAGCCTGCTTCAAATCCTCAGGTCTATGAATCACAACCGTCTTTGGAATTGGAATCCCAAAGTGGTCCAATATCTGCATCGTTTTTATCTTATTCTTCGTTTTCAATATTGATTCATAACTATTAAATAATCGAACTCCCATCAATTCCATTTGTTCTATAAGTGAAATACGAAGACTTACATCCGACAAAATCGATGGTCGCGTAATAACCACATCATATTTAGGAAAAGGTTTTCCATCATATAGAAGCCATGGAGATTGCTGATCATAAACCATTTGAAATCGTCCAGCTCTAAATATTCTACAAGTATGCCCCAGTCCTCGGACAGCTTTCTTTATAGCTATTTCCTCCTCAGATGCTCTTCTACTTAATGGACGAAAAGAAAGAATACCAATTTTCATATTTGCCTGTGCTAAAAAAATAACGACTGCACTTTATAGACACAGCGGGTTCAAAGTCAAGACTTCGCACTTCTAATATTATTAAATTATGCTAACATTAGGCCAAATCAAAGTAATCAAATCCTATGAAAAAATTATTAATACTTTTGACAGTACCATTGATACTAAGTGGATGCTTCGGCATCGGGGACGAAACATCAACAGGAGAACCAGCCGCTGGAGAAGTAGAATACAGCACTTCGAATTTTTCAATTATGGCTCCACTTGATTGGGAAACGATCGAAGAATCTGATTTCACATCCAGCGTCCCGGCAGAAACTATCGTAGTATTCAGGAACAACGTAAAAAGCGAAATCTTCACTGCAAATGTAAACATATCAGCAGTAGCTGCAGAAGAAGAAATGAATTCATCAGACCTTGCGGTGAGTAGTAGAACAAAAGCTGAAAACAGTTTGGTGTCGTTTGAAGAAATTAGCTTCGCAGAAATGGAAGTGCCTTTTGGGGAAGTATTTTTACCAGGTGCACGATTAGTTTTTAGTGGAAAGAAGAGTGCATCCGACCCAATTATTTATTTTGATCAAATTTACGTAATCCACGAAGGACTTGGTTTAATAGTAACTTCCTCAAGCTTATTTGAAGAAGATGAAACTGTTGTAAATTATCTTGATAGAATGTTAAACTCGTTTTCGTTGAAATAACAGACACGCGCAAAGCGCAGTGTCCACCTTAAAAATCAAAAAGGCGCCATGGCCAAGTGGTTAAGGCAGAGGTTTGCAAAACCTTTACTCCCCGGTTCGAATCCGGGTGGCGCCTCCAAAAAGCAAATCCCTCAGCCCACTCCCTTCACAAAATCCACATTTTATACTATAATGCGTTTATCTTATTCCTTAATCCATTTTATATGGAAAATGCACTTAAGATCGCAGAAATTGCCGGTCCGGTAATGCTGCTAATGGGTCTTTCTATTTTGCTTCACGCAAAAGCATGGCAAAGACTATTCGACAAATGGGTAAAAGACCATTTATCACTATTTCCAATGATGCTACTGTCCACACTTTTAGGACTAATGGTCATCAGCATGTACAACGTTTGGGAATTCAACGTTTGGCTCCTGGTTACTCTACTTGGATGGGGTATGTTTGTTAAGGGAGTTGTCTTCTTCCTAATTCCAGGATCTGCTTTAAAAGGAGTAGTGGGATTTGGAAAAAACCTCGGGGCTCTCTATTTCGGAGGACTAGTACATACAGTAGTTGGAGCAGTACTCGGATACTATGCGTACTTTGCTTAGAACTGATTTAAAAACTGAAAAACGGTCTTAAGATTTAGGGCCGTTTTTCTTTTGTGAATTTTATCTTGGAATTTGCCATTCATAACCACAATCGAAACATTTGAATTTGTACCATTTTGGGTCTTCATCATCCTCAGTAATTGTTTTTGATTTACACTTTGGACAAATCTTTTCCCCAAACTCATCTAATTTCTCCAAAACCTTTTGAGCCTCAGTCTCACTCATTTCCTGTTCAATCTTCTCCAGCTTCCCAGATAAGGTTTTCTTAAATTCCTTTGGAGGTCTATAAGTTTCAAATCCCCCTTTTCTCTTTCTGGGAGAAGGAACTATTTCTAGGAAAATAAATCTATTCTCTTTAATCATATTTTTATTCTATAATAAAAATAATGAACAAAGCAAAAGTTACAGAAAAAAAAGTCCTATCACACGACGTTTTCGAACTTCATTTCGAAACAGCAGAACCCTTCAACTTTGAAGCGGGACAATTCATCACAATAAAAATTTGTGATTCCGATCCAAAACCTTGCTTCAGAGCATACTCAATTTCTTCTGCACCTTCTGGAAACAAATTCGAACTCTGCATAAAAGAAATCCCAAACGGTCGCGGAAGTTGCTGGTTAAATACCATCACTCCAGGAACCGAAATCGAGTTCATTGGACCAAACGGAAAATTCAATTTCTCCACCGAATCAACAAAAAAAGTTTTATTCATAGCAACAGGAACAGGCGTCGCTCCTCTGAAATCAATGATCGAGGACCAATTAAACAAAAACAGCACCCAACCAATGCATTTGTTTTTTGGTGTCCGCCATGTAAAGGACGTTTTCTACAAAGAACATTTTGAAAAACTGACAAATGAAAACTTCTCGTTCGATCTAGCCCTCTCACAACCAGAAGACGAATGGGATGGAAAAGAAGGCCGAGTAACTACACTCTTAGAACCACTAGAAATAGATCCAGAAAACACTGAGGCCTACATCTGCGGTCTAAAAGCAATGATCGACAGCGTCCACGAAATCCTCCTCAAAAAAGGACTCTCAGAAGAATCCATCCACCACGAAAAATATGATTGAGTGGTGCCCAGGGCGGGAATCGAACCCGCACTCTATTGCTAGAACGGGATTTTAAGTCCCGCGCGTCTACCAATTCCGCCACCTGGGCGAAGTGCTTTTTATTAAAAACAGTTCCCTTCCATTTTTCAGGTTTTCAGGAATAAATCAACTAAAACTTTTCAACTTTATAAATAGAAACCTCTACCTCCCCTTTCTTCCATTCTTCAGGCGGCATTCCCGCTTTCATACAAAGAGAACTCAAAAAAGTTTCTTTATCTTTAATTTCGTCCCAAACCTGTGGCAAATACGTTGCACTATAAGAACCTTTTTCCAAAACCACTCCATCCACCCCAATTTCCAATTTTAACAACAAATCTTCCACCCCATCATATTCTAATTTCTCAGGAACAGTTAAAACTGAAACTTCAATTTTCAAATCCGAAAACTCTCCAGCATTCAGAGGCTCAAATCTCGGATCATCAAACGCAGCATTCATAGCATTGCGCGCAACTGCCTCCTCCAAATGATAAATTGGCATTATGTTCCCAATACACCCTCGCAACTTTCCTTCCATCTCCAAAGTCACAAACACTCCCCTCTTTTCATCCAAAACAGAATCATCAGGCCTCGAAACCTTTTCCGCATCTCTACCTAATTCTTCAGCGATAGCATTTCTTGCTACAGAATATAAATATTTTTGAATTTCTTCTTTCATAATAATTTACTTTAAAAATCCCCAAGAACCATATCCAACAACCTTGTCCTTATTTCCAGCAGTATCACCACTATTTTTATAATCTAAAATCTTACACCTCCATTTCAACTTTTTTGCTAAATGAATCAAGGTCAAAATCCCCATTTTCCCACAAGCATCTCCATCTGTTTCCATACTACGAGCATCCAAATCGCATATAGCCTTACTGGTTACATGATCCACTTCTTTTGCATCGTCATACGGAAGATAATGACTCAAATCACTACTAACAACCGTAATCACATCATCCCTCGAACAAAATTCAGCCAACTCCTCAGCTAACAATTCCGCTCGAAAATTCCCAAGTACCAAAGGATAAAGATCAAAACCTCCCTTCAAAACCATTTGCAAAAACGGCACTTGCACCTCCAAAGAATGCTCCTCCGCTCCAGCATCAGGAATATCAGAAATCAAGTCGCTCTCCCCCATCTCCTCTCGTACATCTTTCACCTCAACAATTCCCAAAGGCGTCTTCCACTTCTCAAACGCAGGAGCTGCCGCCCCACTAATAGGAACATGATGAGAAGGACCAAGTAATAAAATTTTCCACCGAACTTCTGGGTCCAAACCCTTCAGCAACTTATACGAATAAGCAGCTACCTGTCCTGAATATATATATCCAGCATGCGGTGCAATTATAGCCTTCACCTGGCCTGAAACTTCGAGAGCAGGAACTCTCTCTAAATATTCAAGAATCATACGCTTCAACGTATCCTCATCCCCAGAATAAAACATATCAGCCACAGCAGGCTCTCTCACATTTTCCATACACCTTTAATTACTTTTTTACATTTTGGGCAAAACCCCTCATGAACTGCACAACTCAAACACTCCATTCCAAATCTCTCAACTAACAATTCTCCACAATTATAGCATTCTGTATTGTCATGACCACGTCCAGATAAATTCCCAGTATAAACATATTTCAGACCAGCATCTCGACCAATCTTCCACGCCCTGCTCAAAGTTTTCGCAGGAGTCCGCTCCCTATCCATCATTTTGTAATCCGGGTGAAATGCTGTCACGTGCCAAGGAATATCAGGCGAGACACTTTCTATAAACTCTGCGATACCCCTCAGCTCCTTATCACTATCATTCAAGTCCGGAATAATCAAAGTAGTGCATTCTACCCAAATTCCTAGATCATAAGCCAATTTTACAGAGTCCAAAACGCCCTGCAGCTTGATGCCTCCGCATCTTTCTGTATAAAACTTTTGATCAAAGGCTTTGATATCAATATTTATAGCATCACACCAATCTGCCATGTACTCCAAGCATTCCTTTGATTCATATCCATTACTCACAAAAACATTCTTAATCCCATGTTTTTGGGCCAATTTCGCTGTATCATGAGCATATTCCACAAAAATTGTGGGCTCATTATAAGTATAAGCAATAATCGGTATATTCCCCTTTCTACAGTGCTCTACAATCTTTTTTGGCTGTAAATCCTGCCCTTCATCGCACATTTTCCCCACAACTTCCTCGCTTTCATCAACAACAGCTTGCGAAATATCCCAATTTTGGCAAAAAGTGCACCTAAAATTACACCCAATAGTCCCAAACGAGAAAACCTCTGATCCAGGT
>JAOZTS010000049.1:7050-8005 GCA_029939035.1 Candidatus Altimarinota bacterium
AGGCTTTTTTTCGATAGGATCGACCTGAACCGCAATAGCACGACCATGAACTCTTAAATACAACTCTCCATCTATATTTTGCCTCACACCACAAATACCACTCTTGCCCGGTGCAATCACACAATTGTGCTGACACGCACCACACCTCAGATAATTGTCCTTCGCTTTGTGAAACAATGAAGCTTTCTTCATAAAAAAGACTTACTACTGGCGATTATACACACTAACGCGATTGATAAAAACCTGAATTTATGGTAGAATTAAGCATTGAAACGAAATAAAAATAAACATATATGGCACCAGGAGATAAAGTAAAAAAAAGAGCCACAGGCCCAACAGCAAAAGAAGCTGCAAAAAAAACCGCACGAAAAGCCGCTGGACAGACACCTGCTAAAAAGGCAAAGCTAGCTGCAGAACTAGCCGCAGAACAAACTGCACTTAAAGCTACAAGAAAACTTGAAGCTAAAAAACTTGCAGAAACAACTGCACGAGCTTTAGCAAAAACACCTGGAAAAGGTCCTGGAAAAATCCATACTAAATATTACGAGAAAATTAAAGAAATGGATGCAAAAACTAAAGCATCCTACAGAACTACAATGGCAGGTCTAAAAGCGTCTGCGATAAGAGGAAGTGGCAGAATTCTAAATACACCAAAACCCGGAGTGAAAGAAACTGGCAAACAAAGAATTTTAAACCTAAGAGACGAACAAGCGCGAAGAATCGCAGCATATACTTCTCAATGTGGAGCAAATTCATACATTCTACAATATCCATCGAATCATGAGTACACTATTGGATGTGGAGAAATTTTCCTTTGCGCAAACTTCTTAAAAATAGAGAAAAGCGATGGAACAATAGTATACGCAAAAAGAATGGTAACTCCATCAGGAAAATACAAAAGTAGATTAGCTTTTTGTACAGTAAATACGCCTCACGAATATGTAGCAACTCACTC
>JAOZTS010000050.1 GCA_029939035.1 Candidatus Altimarinota bacterium
GTGTGACACTGTGACCTTTTCTCCGGTTTGGCTGATGATGAATGAATAAATCAAAGCCAGGTAGTCGAGAGTGGAGAGTGAGCCTCCCGGATGACCGCTTTGCGCGTTCAAAATCATTTCTAAAATAGATTTTCTGCAGGATTTGGTGAAAGTTTTTAGAAAGTCGATATGTTCCTGCTCAAGAGGTTTACCGACTTCTGGTAAATTTGTGAACATGTTATTTGAGTAAAGCTTTTTTGGTAAGATTTTTCGATAGCTCAACTCCCGGTTGATCGAATGCGTTTATGCCCATCAATTCGCCCAGGAAAGCAGTTGCTCCTTCGAAAAGTAAGAAGAGTTGCCCTAAGGTTTCTTCCGTGACGGAGTCTACTAAAATTGTAATGTTAGGTCTACCACTTTTTGTTAGAGAAGCCTCTGTTGCGTTCTTTTCTATTTGCATCAACTCTCCAAAAGTTGTTTTGTATGGTGAGTCGATGGTGATTTCTGGTCTTAAGTCTTTGATTTCTATGAAAATATATAATTTGTCGTTCGGTCCATCATTGTAGAGTTGTAATTGTGAATGTTGATCAGTTACGCCGAGTGAATTTATTGGGGTAATCCCTTTTCCGTCTTTTCCTACTGATTCGGCTAATAGTTGTCTGAACCAGTCTGCGAATTTTACTAATTTTTGTGAATATGGCATCAATACATTCATCACTTTGCCTTTTTGGCTGAGATCAAATTGTGTTTTGGCTAATTGGTAGGGGAGATTGTCTTTCGACTCAGGATTTAGGAATACGTCTCTCATTTCTTTTGCTCCTTTTATCAATTTTTCAATATCAATTCCAATTAGTTTTGCTGGAAGCAAGCCAACTACTGTGAGAACGGAAAATCTTCCACCAACATCTTCTGGGATATCAAAAATTGTTAGATCTTCTTTTTCTGCCTCATCTCGAAGTGGATTTTGCTGAGGTCCTGTGATTACAACCATGTGGTCGCTGAGCTCATATCCATTTTCTTTTATTTTGTTGCTGAAATAATTATATTGGCTCAAGGTTTCTATGGTTCCTCCTGATTTTGTGATTACGATGAATAGAGTTTTTGAATAATCGATGACTTCCTCGAGCTCCTTTATCATCACAGGGTCTACATTGTCCAAAACGTGAAGTTTGTTCATGTATAAGTGGCCGAGGCTTTGTTGTAGGCAAATAGCTCCGAGGGCTGATCCTCCGATTCCACAAATAACTATGTGTTCAAAGTCGGAATTTTCTTTTGCGAAGCGGTTTATTTTTTCGATTACTTGGTCGTCGTCGATTGTGTAGTAGAAGCCTTGTTTTCGTGTATGGATCTTTTCAAGAAGATTGTTTAAGTCTTCTTCTTTTGCTTCCTCAAGTGTTGAATTTTCTAAATTTAGTTCAATCATTGTTTGTCTTTTACGGTTTCCCAGTCTTCCATAAATTTTTTCAAACCCTTGTCTGTGAGATCATGCGTGATTAGCTCATCTAGGATTTTTGGTGGAACGGTTGCTATTCCGGCACCAATTATTGCTGATTCCAATACATGTCTTGGGCTTCGTACACTTGCAACGAGTACTTCAGTTTCAAAATCATAGTTGTCGTATGCTTGTACGATTTCTTCTATTAAGGCCATTCCATCTTGTGAAACGTCATCAAGTCTTCCTACAAACGGACTGACTACTGTCGCTCCAGCCTTTGCGGCTAGGAGTGCTTGTCCTAGTGAGAAAACAAGTGTTACGTTTGTGTCTATTTTTTCTGCACTCAAAACTTTCACGGCTTTTAGTCCCTCTGATGTCATTGGTATTTTTACGTAGATATTTGATGCCCATTTTACATATTCTCTGGCCTCTTTTAGCATTCCCTCTGCTTCGGTAGAAATCACTTCTGCACTAATTGGACCATCTACTATTTCTGAGATCTCTTTTGTTCTTTTTTCTAGGTTTGCACCTTCTTTTGCTATCAAAGATGGATTTGTTGTGACTCCATCAATTATTCCCCAAGATGCATATTTTTTAATATCTTCAACGTTTGCTGTGTCTAGAAATATTTTCATAAAATGTTTGTTATAAAACAAAATACAGAATCGCATAGATTCTGCATTTTGTTAATTCGAAATCTAATATGAAAGGTTGCTCGCGTCCGCTCGCGTTATGCTCGCCTTAGCTCGCAGGCCCTTCGCTTCGCTACGGGCTGTTAGTCTTCTTTTGGTCGAGCTTCGTTTACTGCAAGGTTTCGACCTTTTACTTCGAAGTCGTTCAAAGCTTCAATAGCCTTGTCTGCGTCCTCGTCATTTACATAAGTTACAAATCCGAATCCTTTTGATCGGTTTGTAGCTCTGTCTTTGATGATGACACATTCTTCGATTTCTCCGTGTTCAACGAATAAATCATTTAGTTCGTCATCAGTTGTTCCCCAGTCGATATTACCGACAAATAGTTTCTTAGCCATAAAAATGGATTAATTATGCCCCGAGATTAGCAGATAGATGGGGGATTGCAAGGGGAAAATGGTTTCGTGGTACTATTTAAATATGGAAAATTATAGTGCAGAATATCTGTTTGTTGGTTTGTATATTGTCTTCTTTTTGTATTTGGGCTTTAGCAAGCGTTGGAGGGCGTTTTATTATTTGGCTATGGCGTCTTTTTTGTCAGTTGTTTGGGTTTATATCGCGAGTAGCCAGTATGGATATAATACCGAGATGCTGAAGGTTTTTGGACTGAATAGTTACCCACTTTTTGCATGGGCGATTGGTTTATTTATTTTCGTAAATATTTACTTTTTTCTGGAAAATGTTTTTGAGTTTCGTGGAAGAATCAGAAAGCTGCTTCTTTTTGTTGGTCTTTACTGGTCTTTGTTGATATTTGGAGAGACCGTTTGGTATCACGTGTTTAATGTACACAATGTGGCTACGTCTATGTATTCGGGTTTGCCAATATGTGACTGCCTTCATGCACCACTGTGGATGCAGGTGTCATATTTTATGCTAGGACCTGTGTATTTCGTGATATGTGAGGGCACTCTTTTATTTCACAGAAAATTTCTTGTGAACAGGTTCTGAATTATCTGTATTGATAGAGAGAACAACTTCGTATTCACCAACTGGCCATCCTTCATCTGGCATATTAAGAGAAGATTGGAGTGTTGTTGTAGTCTCTAGAGACTCAAGAGTGATACTGTCGATATGGAAGTCATCTGTGATATATCTCCAGCTAAATGTTGTTAATGTCCCTTCTGGTGCGTTATTTAGAATTGCTGTGACGTAGATTTCTGGGGTATCAGTTGCGAATATTGATATATCTTCTTCGCATAAAATATCTGGAGCATTTGTACATGACATTACGTCTGTTAGATTTGCAGTTGAAATGTTGCAGGCAGTAAGTAGGAATGCTGCTGCGATTATTGACGGTATGAGTTTTGACATTTTGAAATAAGTTATGAGTAATTGGTTCTAAGTATATTACAAAGATTCTATTTTGTCACAGGCTGAATTGAATGTTTCAGTTTCGCTGAGTTCTTTAAAAACTTTTCCAGCAGTTGTGTTTTTTTGTTTGAGAATGTTTGGTAGAAATCGTGTGCTTGCTCCTCCCGATTTTAGGGTTAACATTCCTCCTTTGTAAATTCCATCTTCAACTTGAATTAATGTCACTTTTGTTCCATCTGAGAGTTTTTTGTCGGCTATCCAGCTTTCCATTATTTGACTGTTAGTGAACTTACAGCGTTTTGAAGTTCTTCTTTTGTTTCATCGTCATCAGCGGTGTAGAAGATCCAAATTTCGTAATTTTCTTTGGTGATTATTTCCTTGGGTACTAATTCTGATTCGAATTCTTCGAGTTCTGAACTTGAATATCCGTGTATGAGTTCGGTTTCATATTCGTTGGTATCATAGATTTCAATTCTTCCTTTTTTATCATCTGCTTCTATTACTATTAATCTATCTTTGTTAGTGGATTCGCTTACTGAGTATTCTTCTGGATATTTGATTGTGAATTTATCTGAGGAATATGTTTCGTGTGTAATGAGTAGATTTGATCCGAAAATTATTACCAATAAAGTTATCGTGATTATTATTGTCCATTTTTTTCTACCTTTCTTTTGTGGAAGTAAAATTATGCTGCCGATTGTTCCAACTAAAAATAGAATTGGTGCAATAACCAGAGCTAATATGAAAAAGGCTGCATGTAGGAATTCGAAAATTATTTCAAAGTTTGTGAATTTTACTGCTAATGCGTAGAAGAAATTGTGCAAGAGTGTTCCAACTAATGGGAAAATTGCTGATAGACCTGTAAGCATTAGGAAAAACTTTAATTTTCCTTTTTCTTTTCTAGATTGGATTGCGAGTCTGACGCCAAGAACTAGAAACAATATTCCTAGAAATGCTGCTATTAAAAATGATGATCTTTTAAATTCGTTTGAAAATGGTATGAGAAAAAATCCTACTAACAGAACAAATACTGTTATTAGTGAGAGAAAAACATATTCTATTGATGGCTTTTTCATAACTGGAATGAGTTTATCACTTTTTCGTTGATGGACGAAATTTCTTTAGGAGTGTTTTGGCGATTTTGAAGATGATTGTGTAATAGATTGTGAGGACTGCGATGCTTGTGATGTTTATTGTCCATTCAAACCAGTTTGGTGGGCCTTCTGGCATGTTCAGTCCTGGTCCTGTTGGCATTATGCATCTTCCGTGATCGAGTGGAGTGAATTTTGCTAACCAGCAGAAAATGTTAGATTTGTTTTCAACAATTGTCATCAATGGGAAAAAGAGGATGTCTCGGATAGGTCTGAGAGCTCGGATGATTGCTGGGTTGTGAATTAAGTTGGAAAGGAGTGCGTGTATTACGAATAATAGGGATGTGAAAATTATTCCTAGGATTAGTGGGTTTTTGAGAGCTTTTATAATGAATTTCATTTTTTAACTCTTTTAATACCTCTTATTCCAAAAAAGCATAAACCGATTATCACAATTTTTAAAATATAATGTCCTCCAGTATCTAGGAAGTTTGCTGTCATTGGAGTTATTGTGCCGATGAGAAGATGGGTGAGAATGCTGAGGGGCAAGGTTAAAAATAACCAGTTTTGTTTTGGGATTTTGATTCTGAGTTTCAGGAATAATCTTGATAATAGGGGAGAGAGTAGGTAAATCCCCAAAAACGATACTGCAAAATCAAAAATTGCGTATTCACCGATGCGGAATTGTCTGAGGTATTCAAGTGTGTTCATGTGGTTTTATTTTTTGTGATATTTCTTTTTAAAATCATCTTCATCTTCATATTTTGAAAACTTCTTATGATGTGGTGGTGAAATTAAATTATCGTCTTTTTTATGTTGTATCCCGCACCAATAGTGCTCAGTTTCTCCAATAATTTTTACCCAATATTGAATGACTCCATTTGCATATCCACAATAAGTGCAATTAAGCTTTTGTAAAGGGTTTAGATATTTTAATTTATGTCTGTCTATTTTGATATATTTACTTCTTTTTACGTATGGCATTCCACACAACGGGAAACATATGCGATGATATATTTCTATACATATATCAGTAATTATTAGTGGAATAATGCATGCCCATGTTATTGGTGTAATAATGATATGTTTTAGAAGTTTGCGAGGGTTGTTAAGATATAGCATGATTGTTTTTATGAATTGAATTTGTATGTTTCATGTAACGGTTGGTGCATTAGTGAAGTTTTTGACGGTGGTATAATAACATGACGTCAGGAGTGGAACTACCGTTAAAAAAAATGAGAGAGGGGTTTTTGGCTGTGCGAAGCCAGTCACAAGAAAGAGCCTAACCGTTAATGCGCCTGTTGTACGGAGTTTTTTTATAATAAACTATTTAGAATTAAGTCCATCAAATAAGAATTATTTTTTGGAATATATGATATATTCAATCACCAATGTGAATAGGGGAAATAAAGTACTCAAAACAATAGAAGTATCTTTTCCAATATTGGTTGTTCCAAGAATAAAAAATACAATCAATCCTAAAGTGAGTGCTTGTAATATCCCAAAGATGTAAAAAATGTTTTTGTTTTGCATGGTGTTAGATTATTTAATTGATATATAACGTTTAGTATATGCGATGTTTTGCGGAACGTAGAGGAGCAAAATATGGGAGAGCGAAGTGCAACGTTTCCTTGAGTAATTTAATGATTTTTGGTCGGCACCAATAATTCGGTTATTTTATTTTTTACTTCTTCAAAATTTATATTTTTCTGATGTTTGATATGAAGACTTTTTATTCCTGCTGATTCCAACACCCTATTTACAAATGCATCTCTTTTCTGCCTATCACTTCTATTATGAGTTTTTCCATCATATTCAATGGCAACTATAGGTTTTAAATATTGTCTTTCAAAGATGACAAAATCAATCGTTTTTCTATTTATCTTATTTTGATAAGTCCAAAATTTTTTTCTTGAAGAACTTGTTTTTACAACATTGCTCAATACAATTTGTGGGAAAACAACATATTCAGCAGGAGTAATTTGTTGCAAACTTTCAAAAAACTTTCTCTCTGGCGTATTCAGTAAAAAATCCTTTCTTTTAAATGGTAAAGTCTTCTCTTCCTGTTGAAGAAAAATAGAAATTTTATCCTTAAAAAAATAAAATAAAATTCCGAGAATTATGACGATCATTAACAGTAAAAATTCCATAAGTGTTAATTAAATTATTTCGTATAACGGCTGCAAACTATACGAACTTTTTAGCAATGGTATAATAGCGCGCCAGCGCAACCATTGCAAAAAAAGTGGGTGTAGCGACAAAGGAGCGGAACCGAATAGTTTGCTGTTGTGCGATGTGCCACGACTAGCTAAATTTGATATTTTCAGAATCTTGCAATTCATCATGGCACAATATTCTTGCTAAATATTTGGGTCCTAAAACTTTACAAACATCATTTTTAGTGTCCTTAGTTCTAATTATAATTGTTTGATTGTCATTATCACATGTCCATTTAACTCCTCGAACAACATTGTAAAATATCGGTGCAAATGCGGGATCATCATGCATGCGTCTTCCAACATGGAATGTATTATCTTCATTAAACACACAGGTTATTTGAGAACATATTTCTGAGACCATAAATTTATTATTAAAATAGTTTGAAGTGGCATGGCGTATAACTTGTTTCAAGACGTAGTTTAGTGTGTTTTGGCGGCTAATGTGAAGGGGGTTTTTGTTTTTCTGGGGTTTTCTTAGGAAAATTTAATAATTTTTTAATGTTTGGTGGGTAGGGTGTGTGCATGATGAGAAGCTTGAAAAGGTACTTGAGGTTTGATGTTTGTAGCTACGTTTGTTAAAATATAATCACAGGTCGATGACGAGAAAAGAAAAGTTGTTGAAGAAGTTTTTAAGGAATCCTGAAAGTTTAAGATTTAATGAGATTGAGAAATTGTTGATAGATCTTGGGTTTAAAAAGGTGGGAATAAATGGCAGTCATTATCGTTATAAACATCAATTATCGAGGGACTTGCTAACGTTTCCTGTTCATCACAATAATTGTAAAAGAAAATATAAAATCGAATTGGCTAAGCTAATAATAAATAAATTGTTATGAAAAAATCAGAACATTACATCGTGGTAAATAACAAAAGTTATCCTTATTCAATATCTCCGTCAGACGACAAAGAAATGCCATACTTTAAGTGTAAAGCGGCGAGGATAAATCAGAAGTTTTTGTTAGAAGATATTCCAGCATTGTTGATAGATTTACCTGAAATGATCTTGGATGAAATTGAGTATAGGGCTGAACATAAGGATGTGATTCGGTTTAGGGTAACGCAGAAGGATAAAAATATAATCATGAAAAAAGCGCAGAAAAATGGATTCAAGAGA
>JAOZTS010000051.1 GCA_029939035.1 Candidatus Altimarinota bacterium
CACGATCACAAAAAATGCCCTCTCTACAACTCGCTACCAAGACTTATTGATGAATGCGTAAACGGATATTTTCATTTGGTAAAAACAGCAAAAGAAGAGCTTACAAAAGACGACAAAGACATCATATTAAATTTATTACTATGGCAAAGAGATGTTATTCAGCACGAAGCACCTCCAGAAATTCAAGTAATAAATGACTTCTTCGAAGAAAAAGAAAATAAAAGATCAACACCTAACCCCTCAAACTCTCAATCGCCACAACCCGATCCTCAGCCTTAAAAATATAACTTCCAGCCCCCATCACGTTCGCTCCTGCCTCAATACACACCTTGCAGGTATCTCCATCTATTCCACCATCCACTCCAATATCTCCTTCAAATCCTAACTCTCTCAATTCGCGAATCTTTGGAACCATGTCTTCCATAAAACTTTGACCACCAAACCCAGGCTCAACAGTCATTACCAAAACTTCATCCAACTCATTCAAAATATCTTTTATCTCAGCAATCTGAGTCCCAGGCTTCAAGCTAACACCAATCTCCACGCCTAACTCTTTCACCTGTGCAACGACTCCAGCCACATCAGCACACGCCTCAACATGCACCACTATTCTCTCAACACCTGCCTTCGCAAAATCTTCCACATACTTTTCAGGATTTTCAATCATCAAATGCGCATGCAAAGGTTTCTTCGACTTTATCCACTTCACAACAGGCGCCCCAATAGTAATATTCGGCACAAAATGCCCATCCATCACATCCACATGGATCACATCCGCATATTCATCAACGGTCGCAATATCTTCGTTCAAACGACCAAAATCTGCCGACAATATAGAAGGGGCAACTTTAATTTCCATTATTTTGCATGGTTATGATTTGCAGGTTCAATTTTTTCCACCCGACGAACATGTCTTTCTTTATCTTTCTCGAATCCAGTTCCTAAAAATTTAAGAGCCATTTTTTTCATATCTTCACCGCTAGAAAGCCTAGCTCCCATTGCCAAAACGTTAGCATCGTTGTGTTTACGTGCATATTCCGCCATATCTTCACTAGTAACTTCAGCAGCACGAATCCCTTTTAATTTATTTGCAGCCATCGACATTCCAATTCCAGTTCCACAAATCAAAATCCCTATAGAACCATCTACTTCCAAAACTTTTTCGCTCACTTCACGAGCAATATCTGGATAATCACAAGGATCAGGTGTAAAACACCCAAGATCTGTAACATCAAAATTATTTTCCTCCAAAAACGGTTTCAGTTCATTCTTGGCATCAAATCCCGCATGATCACTGCCAATATATATCGGCATCAGTTTTACCTTATCAAACATATTTTTTAGATTATTTATTTAGAGCACTAGTGACAGACTTGTCTTCGTGTACATTTTTTATAACATTTGCCAGAAGTGGAGCTACAGAGAGGACCTTCAGTCCCTTGAACTGCTTCGCCTTTGACACAGGAATTGTATTGCTAACAACCACTTCCTTGAATCCCGCCACAGCAAGCCGTTCAGCTGCTGGATCAGAAAACACCGGATGTGTCGCAGCCAGATAGATATCTTTTGCCGCTCCCATTTTCTTCAAAGCTACAACTGCATTGGTAACACTTCCTCCAGTATCAATCATGTCATCATAAAGAATGCAGGTTTTCCCTTCCACATCACCCACGACATGCATTACTTCCGATTTATTGTGAGTATGTAAAGGACGTGATTTATGAATAATTGCTAATTCAGCTCCTACCAAATCTGAGAACTTCTTTGCATCCTTTGCTCCTCCAGCATCTGGAGAAACAACCACTAAATTCTTTATCTTCTTTTTGTTGAAATAGGTCGCAAAAAGATTTTCAGTATTAATATTATCTACCGAAAAGTTAAAGAACCCCTGCTCTTGGTCACTGTGTAATTTCATAGTGATCAAATGATCTGCTCCTGCTGCAGAAATAAGATCCGCAACAAGCCTTGCAGAAATCGGTTCACGAGGTGTTGCAACACGATCCTGTCTTGAATAAGCATAATGTGGCATCACCACATGTATTCTCCCCGCAAAAGATCTCTTCAAAGAATCAAGCATGATAAATAATTCCATCAGATCTTCATTCACATTTTCACTCGCAGTCTGAATAATAAACACGTCAGTCCCTCTAACAGTATCTTTTGGTTTTGCATAAATTTCTCCGCAAGCAAATTTAGAAATCTGCATTTCACTTACACCTGTCTTTAAGTGTTTGGCAATCTCCTTAGCTAATTCAGGATGAGATGTTCCAGAGAAGATTTTTATAGGATTTTTAACCATAATCTTTTGTTAATTCTTAGGCTACAGATTAGCACGCTCCTACCAACTCAATCAAACGGTTTTCATATATTTCGGACCATATTCCTCAAAGCCCTCCTCCAAACTAGAAACCTCCTCCAAATTCGGCAAATCACAAAGTTTTTCCCCAGTCACAAATTTAACATTCAAATTCGGAATACAAATATCATCAAGCATTTGCTCATAAGCTCTGGAAAAAAACCTATCCCCCACAACCAATGGCATCTTTCCAGTCAAAGAAAATCCAGCCGCAACCGACACAGCATTACTAAAAGCCAAACCAAAACTAAAATATCTATCAGGAAAATACTTCGCAAACTCCTCACACGCTCCCTGTGCATCCGCTCCAGCGGATAAAACCACTAAATTCTTGTATTTTTTTCCTAACTGCAACAAGTCATTCATAATAATTGTCTTAATTTAGGTTCTACTTCCGCCATTTCACTCTCACTCAACGGAACATTCAAATATCCAGGCTTCCTCTCCGCAAAATCAATTCCTCTTCCGGCAACAGTATGACACCAAATACAAACCGGCCTACGATTTGCAGTTTTTGCCCTCGCCACCGCATCCAAAATCTTATCAAAATTATGACCATCCATAACCTGAATAACACTCCATCCAAAAGCCTCAAATTTATCCTGCACATGCCCAACATCCATTACTCCATTCACAAAACCTCCACCTTGAATTTTATTATTATCAACAAAAGCTACAAGATTGTTAAGTTTATAATGAGCCGCCGACATCGCAGCTTCCCAAACTTGCCCCTCCTGCAGCTCTCCATCCCCCATGACAACATAAACCTTGTTAGAATTCTTTGACATCTTCCCGCTCAAGGCCATTCCAACACCTACAGAAAGCCCATGCCCATATCCATGCATAGTCGCCGAAACACCAGGAACTTTCGCATCAGGCCAAGCTTTCAACATCGCCGCATCCTGCCCCAAATAATCCAATTCCGATTTATCAAAAAATCCTAAATCTGCCAAAATCGCATAAAGCGTCGGCACAGATTTCCATTTCGACAAAACCAAATGGTCGCGATTCTCAACACCCGGCCGCTCCGGATCACACTTGAACACTCGCTCCCCCAACAACTCCCCATAATAAAGCGACACCAAAATCTCAACCACTGACATACAACTCCCACTGCTACCGCTACCGGCTTTCGTGGTCGCCATAAGTGCATCAAGTCGAACTTGTGCTGCCTTCTTTTGAAGATCTTCTGTTCTCAAATTTATATAAGATTAAACTGATCGTTCATCATCCCCATAAACGTGCATATATTCAGATTTGTCGTAAGAATGCAATTCGTCAGAGTTGAAAAATCTCTTCACCTCAACCTGCGCATTTTCAGTACTATCTGATGCATGAATCACATTACATGAAATACTCATCGCAAAATCTCCACGAATTGATCCCGCCTCAGCTTCTCGAGCTTTTGTAATTCCTGTAATTCTTCTCACAGTCTCAACAACTTCAAGTCCCTCAAAACACATCGCAATAATCGGTGTACTCTGCATAAATTTCGCTACTCCCGGAAAAAATGGTTTATCAGCAATATGAGCATAATGTTCACGCAAAACCGCCTCATCAAGAGCCATCATCTTCAATCCCACAAGTTTCAGACCTTTAGTCTCAAACCTTTGCGTAATTTGCCCAACAAGCCCACGCTGAATTGCATCTGGCTTAATCAAAATTAATGTTTTTTCACCCAAAGCTTCATTCGCATCCATAATTAAAAAAGTTAAAAATATATACCGCTAAAAAAGCTCGTACATTCTAAACAAACCTCTCCACTAAGACAAGGAGATTATGTTGCTTTCGCTGGAGCCGCCTTTGTCGGAACCACCTTTGTTGGGACATTCTTTTTGAAAACAACTTTCCCAACAAATACTGTTCCCTCTGGAATAGTATTAGAAAATTTAATCTTCACATTTTTGTAAACTTTACCCGGATCAGCTAATTCATTATCAACATAGGCTCTAGTTTTTCCACCTTTCGGCAAAACAACCTGCCCACCACCAGTCAAATCTACTGACAAAGTTTCTCCACTTCCAAGCTTGTAACCACTTTCAAGTTTTAGACCTTTTGCCGGGAAATTATTTTGGTCAATAACATCTCCAAAAAATTCAGCAGTCACCTTTTGTGCATCCTTTCCAACTTCAGTGACTTTCCTTGGATGTTTTTTGTTAAAAGCCTTCGCTCCAAGTTTTGAATCAGCAGCCTGCTTTGCATACCTTCTAAATTTCCCCTCATGCTTACCAGTCATACTAAAAAATGAACTAGCTGTACCTCCACCAATTTCTTTATAACCAAACAAATCTGCAATAAATAACGCCAAAAGTGGTGCTTTCCCCGCTTGCAGAAGCTGTATCATATTTTTACCACCTTCCTTCCAATGTGAAAAAAGCTTACCCAATGGAGATTTAGAAAACCTCTCAAGCTCAGCAGGAGGAATTTGTCCTTTTACTTTCTCCTTTCCAGCAGCCGCTTTTGCCTTAGCCTTTTGGGCTTCACTTCTCTTATTCCACCACGCTGCATGACCATCTAGTACTTTTTGATCTGTCATCTTAAACTTAAAAGTATATTCACCCTTTGCATCTTGCTCAATATTACATTTCAAATCATTAGCATTAAGTTTCTTTTCCGTAAGATAAGTTTTGAAATCCTTATATCTATCGTTAAATTTCGCTCTAGCTTTTAACGAAATCTCAGTAGCATAAAGCCTAGAAGTCATTTCAAAAGCCTCCTCTTCTTTAAAATTAGCCACTTTTGCAATTGCCAAAAATCGCTTAACCAAAGCATCATTTCCCTTTGCTTTCATCAAAGTTTCTATCTTCCCAGTTAAATCCCTTACAAAAGTTCCTCCAAAATCAACTTCAAAAGTTTTTCCCTTCAAACTAAATCCTCCTGTTTGCAAAGTACTTTTCAACAAACTCAAATCTCTTCTAGTTTGAGCAGCAGTCCTTACCTTTGCAACTGCCAATTGAGCCGGAGAAGTTGTAACAGGTGGTGTTCCAGCAGGCGCACTACCAGGCGCACCAGTCACCTCAAACACAAACCTCGCCTCACTAAACATTAATTTTTTATTTTTCATATTTGTTTATTAACTTAGCATATTATAGCACAAAAACACCCCTCTCGTCTATAGTCGCCGCGCGGCGGCCACCCCTAATACGAAAAAAAATTCAAAATCTAAAAATTTTTGAATTTTTTAAATATTCGCAAAAAATAACCCACTCCAACAAACTCCTCCAACTAAAACTTCAACAACCCCTCAAAGTGCCCTTTATCCTCAAACGGCCCAATCACAGCCAATTTCATCGCCCCTTCTACAAATCTATCCTCACAAACCCTCTTTATATCAGCAATTTTCACAGAATCGATCAATTTCATAATTTCTTCAGGAGATTTTACAGAATTATGCAAAAGTTCATATTTCCCCAACAAATGGGCATATTCTTCACTATCCTCCAGGTTCAACACCATTTTCCCCTTCAAATACGCCTTCGCCTTTCTCAATTCCGCTTCATCCAACCCATCATCACGCAACATTCTATATTCCTCAATAATCCCCTTAATAGCCTCATCAACCCTCTTCAAATCCACACCCGCATTCGTAACTAAAACTCCACCATCCATATAATTATCAGTTGAAGTATGAATATAATAAGCCAATCCTTTCGCTTCACGAACTCCCAAAAACATCCTACTACTCATATTTCCACCCAAAATCACAGAAACCAATTTCAAAACCCAGTGATCTTCATGAACTTCAGAGTATCCAGGAAATCCAACCGCAATATGCGCCTGTTCAGTCTGTTTATCCCTCAAATACACCTTTTCACTACCCAATTCTTTCAAACCCTCAAATTCAAAGGCCTTCTCACCTTCACTCAACTTGAAATGCTTCTGCACCATCTTCACCGCATCATCATTGTCAATATTACCAACAACAGCGATCACAGTATTGTCTGGTGTATATAATTTCTCCTTATATTCAACAAAATCCTTGTGCATTACTCCTCGAATCAACTCCTTTGTTCCAATTTGATCCCAACCAAGTGGCTGATCTCCAAACACTAAACTCTCAAATTTCCATCCAATCTGATACATCGGAGTATCCTGATACATATTATATTCTTCCAAAATCACTCCACGCTCCTTATCGATCTCCCCCTGCTCAAATTTCGCATGAATCAGCATGTCAGAAAGAACATCACACGCAACCACAGCATTCTCACTCGCAACTTTTACATAATAACCAGCATATTCCTTGCCGGTAAAAGCATTGAATTCGCCTCCCACGTTGTCGATCGCTTCGCTCACTTCCTTCGTATTTTTATACCTTTCCGCACCCTTAAAGAACATATGTTCCAAGAAATGCGAAAGTCCTCGAATCTTTTGATCCTCGTATCTACTTCCAGCTCCAACCAAAACCAGCACTGTCACAGCCTTTGTGCCATCAAGTTTTTTGGTTACAACCCTCAGCCCGTTATCTAGTGTAGTCTTTTTAAACATCGGCGGAAATTATATCATACTGTGCTATAATCCCCAGGCTAAAAAATTCAAATCAATATGTACAAATCCAAGGCAAGAGTTGAGATAAATAAAATCACGTTCTTGATAGTAGGGATGGCTTTTATTACAGCTGTAATTTTGATCAAACTTTTCCAATTACAAATAATAGATCACAATTATTACCAGGAAATAGCAACAAGAGAACAATACGGATACATAGAACTTCCAGCCCAAAGAGGCGAAATTATTATCAAAGATTACCATTCGGGAGAAGAGTTCCTAATAGCCACAAACACAACACTCAATCTCCTCTACGCCGATCCCGGCCTCATAAAAGATCCACTATTTGTATCAGCAAAACTCGCTCCGCTCCTTTATGACCCAGAAGATGCAGCCGCAGATGACTATGAAAGAATAGACGAAATTTCCAGAAACCTTTCACCCGACCTAACAGAAGAAGAAATTGCCGAACTCCTAAAACCACTCTCCGGCCAAGACCTCGAAGAAAAATTCAGGGCAGAATTAACAGAAAAAATTAGCCAAAAACAACGACAAGAAATTCTCCTAACAACCGAAGTAGAAGAAGACGATTTAATAAAATTACAAAACACAAACATAGGAGGAATAGAAGTCATAGAAGGCGCAATTTACGCATACCCTCCACAAATTTCCAATCCCAAATATGTAGCAGAATCCATTGCAGATTACGTAAAAATCCCAAGTAGCAAACTCGAAAAACTCCTAAAAGGAGAAAATAGATACGTCGTCCTCCAGAAAAAACTCGACATAGACATATCAGACCAAATAAAAACATTTTTCTCAGAAGATGATGACGAAATGTGGAAAGGAATAGGCATGACAGAAGAATATTTCCGATACTATCCAGAGGGCTCATTAGCTGCCAGTATCATCGGTTATGTAAACTCAGACAACATCGGGCAATACGGAATAGAAAGCTCATTCAACACACAACTACAAGA
>JAOZTS010000131.1 GCA_029939035.1 Candidatus Altimarinota bacterium
GTTCCAGGTTTGGCATTGTTTTTACTTGGGCTTGGTCTGAGAGCATGAGTGTGTGGTTTGCAAGGTATGTGTCTGCGTGTTGTGCCTTTTTACCTACTTTTATGTCGCCTTTGTAATCGATTTTTGATTTATCGAGGAGCGCTCCGCGTACTGAATAGTGTGCATATGTGTTTTCTGCTTTGTGATCTGAAATTGTCTCGAATTGGAACGATTGATTGTTTTTTCCCAGAATAAAGGTGAAGAAATTTAGTCGTGAATTTTTGTTTTTAAAGGTGAAGTTGATGGTTTTTTTGCCTTTCCAACCTTTGTCGAGAATTGCGATATATAAAAGTTCATCGGTGACTTCGATTTTTGAATTTTCTAGTTTTTCTACGATTTTTACTTTCATAATTAGCTGATTGAGATAATGTACTCGCCTTGCTCGTGCTACGCTCGCCTTAGCTCGCGGCTCCTTCGCTATGCTACGGAGCCCTCCATTTCCATTTCTAAAAGGCGATTTAGTTCGAGGGCGTATTCTACTGGTAATTTTTTGACTATTGGATTTGCGAATCCGTTAACAATTGTGGTTGCGGCTTCTTCTTCGCTGAAACCACGAGATTTTAGGTAAAATAATTGTTCTTCTGAGATTCGTGAAACTGTTGCTTCGTGTTCGACAGAGACGTCGTTTTCGTTGATTTTCATTGTTGGGTAAGTGTCTGAGCGCGAGTTTTCGTCTAGTAAAAGGGCATCGCAGGAGACGTGGCTTTTTACGTTTTTTGCGCCTTTGTTGATTTGAAGGAGGCCTCTGTATGACGATCTTCCGCCGCTTTTGCTGATGGATTTTGAAATAATTTTTGAACTGGTGTTTGGGGCGGCGTGGATTATTTTTGTTCCAGAGTCTTGGTGTTGGTCTTTTCCGGCGAGTGCGAGTGCGTGGGTTTCACCTTTTGCGCCTTCGCCGAGCAAGTAGATCGCTGGATATTTCATTGTGACGTATGAGCCCAGGTTTATGTCGAGCCATTTAACTTCTGCGTTTTTGTGAGCGTGTGCTCGTTTTGTCACTAAGTTGTAGATGTTGTGTGACCAGTTTTGGACTGTTGTGTATTGGAAATGTGCGCCTTCTTTTACAATTACTTCTACAACCGCAGCGTGTAATGATTCCGTTGAATAGACTGGCGCTGTGCAACCCTCGAGATAGTGCAAGCTGGCTCCTTCTTCAACGATTATCAGGGTTCTTTCGAATTGTCCCATGTTTTGGGTGTTGATTCGGAAATATGCTTGAAGTGGGAGGTCGACGTGAACTCCTTTTGGTACGTAAATGAATGATCCTCCTGACCAGACTGCTGCGTTTAGGGCGGCGAATTTGTTGTCGTTTGCAGGTACTATTTTTCCGAAATGTTCTTTGAAAATTTCTGGATATTTGAGGAGGGCTGCGTCTGTGGAATCAAAAATAACTCCTTTGTTTTGGAGGTCTCTCTGTAATGAATGGTAGACGATTTCTGATTCGAATTGAGCCCCTGTTCCTGCGAAAAATTTTCTTTCTGATTGTGGGATCCCCAGTTTGTCGAATGCTGTTTTGATTTCTTTTGGGACATCTGACCATTTGGTTTTCGGCTTGTCTTGGGGCTGGATGTAGTAGTGAAGGTCTTGAAGATCGAGTTTTGAGAGGTCGGCTCCCCACTTTGGCATTTTCATTTTTTTGAAAATGTCATAGGCTTTGAGTCGATATTCAAGCATCCATTTTGGTTCACCTTTTCTCTTTGAAATTTCTTCAACTTTTTTCTTTGTCAGTCCTTTTGCGGATTTGAAAACAGATTGGGTTTTTGTTTTAAACCCAAACTTGTAATGATCAAATGTGCCTGCAAGTTTTCTGCTCATTTAAAATGCTTTATATCCCTTTTTCTCTAGTTCACGGGCTAAAGATGCGGTCCCGGATTTTACGATTTGTCCTTTTTTGATTACGTGAACGTAGTTTGGCGTGATGTGATCTAGGATTCTTTGGTAGTGAGTAATCAGCATTAGTCCGAGGTTTGTGTTTTTGTGAACTTGTTTGATTCCTTTTGTAATTGTTTTTAAGGCATCAATGTCGAGGCCAGAATCTATCTCGTCTAGCATTGCGATATTTGGCTCTAGGATTGTCATTTGTGCTATTTCAGCTTTCTTTTTTTCGCCTCCTGAAAATCCTTCGTTTAC
>JAOZTS010000052.1:0-5677 GCA_029939035.1 Candidatus Altimarinota bacterium
AATTATGTCTAACCTAAAGATCGATGAGCAGAGAATTCCTCAGGATGGACGTGCAGATGTGACTACAAAAGATGGTCGTGAGATGGATCTGCGTGTATCGACTTTGCCTACTGTAAATATGGAAAAGATCGTGATGCGTATCCAGGATAAATCGCGAAAAATCCCTGATCTTCCTGATCTAGGAATCGAGGGAATTAGTCTAAAAAATATCGAAGAGGCACTTGCATCTCCGAATGGAATTCTTATAAATACTGGTCCTACCGGTTCTGGTAAAACGACTACTCTTTATTCATGTCTAACTCGCCTCAATAAAGTTGGGGTAAATATCCTTACTATTGAGGATCCGGTGGAAATTCAGCTAGATGGTCTGAATCAGAGTCAGGTTCATCATGATATTGATTATACTTTTGCAAAAGGTATGAGAGCCGCGCTTCGTCAGGATCCGGATATCATAATGGTGGGTGAAATCCGTGACAAAGAGACTGGTGATACAGCTATTGAAGCTTCACTTACCGGTCACTTGGTTTTCTCTACACTCCATACAAATAGTGCAGTTGAATCGATTACTCGTATGTTGAATATGGGGATTCAGCCTTATCTTATTACTTCTACTGTTGAATTGATTATTGCTCAGAGGTTGGTGCGTCGTGTTTGTGAACATTGTAAAAAACCTGAGAACACTAGTCCAGATATGTTGGAAATGGTAAAAAATGCAATGAGTGATATGAAGGTAGAAGGTGAAATTGATCCAAAACTGCTTCAAGGAATGAAATTTTATGAAGCTGTTGGTTGTGACAAGTGTAATGATGTTGGATATAAAGGACGAACTGGTTTATATGAAGTATTTAGAATGAATAATGCACTAAGAAAATTGATTTCTGATGGCTGTACAATGGTTGAACTCCAAAAAGCTGCGATGGAAAACGGAATGGTTACTTTGGAACAGTCAGGTATTATCAAAGCTTTGCAGGGAATGACTACTTTAGAAGAAGTCTACAGAGTGTCACGTAAATCCGAGTAACATGCCAGAAAAAGAAAAACAAGATTTCGCTACATCTGGCACTGAATCGTTTAAAATTCCTGGCCAAGGTAAAAATGAGAAACGAATTGTTCTTACTATTCAAGAAGATACTCCTACTGAAGGGATTGTTCTTGAAAAGGGTAAACTTAGATCGACTGGAAATCCATTTATGGATGCTTATAACCAATTTAATAGATGGCTTGTTAAACATTCTTCTGTTGAAGTTAAAGACAAAGCTACTTTTTTCCACCTATTGGCAGTAATGGTGAATGCGGGTATTCCGATGGTAAAAGCTCTAAGTTCGCTCGTTAGTCAGATGGATAAAACGCCTAGACTACAGATGGTTGTGGAGAAAATCAGAGATGATGTAGAATCGGGTGCGAGTTTGTCTGAAGCTCTTGGCAGCCATCCTGATGTTTTTGCTGAGCAGGAAGTCGGAATGATTCAATCAGGTGAAGCTTCTGGACAGCTGAGTGGTGTTTTGGAGAATTTGGCTGCAGATACGGAGAAAGCTTATAGTATTAGGGCAAAGGTAAAGAGTGCGATGATGTATCCAATCATTGTGATTTTACTTTTATTTGGTGTGGTTGCAGCGATGATGATATTTGTGATTCCACAATTGAAAGATCTCTTTGCACAAAATGAAGCGGAGTTGCCGCTGATTACCAGAATCGTTGTGTGGATTAGTGATTTCATGATTGAGCAAAAGCTTGTTTTCGTGGCTGGTGTTGTTATTATCGGGATTGGCTTTACGGTCTTCAAAAAAACTAGTATTGGTAAATATCTTATAGATAAATTTAAAATTTCTGTTCCTATATTTGGATCACTTTTTCGAAAATCTTATCTGAGTCGGTTTGCTAGATCTTTTAGTAATCTTCTTGATAGTAATATTTCAGTGGTGAAGGCTATTGAAATTACTGCGAATTCTGTGGGAAATGAAGTTTACAAAAAACGTCTGCTTCTTTCTATGGAAGACGTAAAACAAGGTATTCCAATTGCTGAAAGTTTAACTGAAAGTGATCTATTTCCTCCGATGCTGATAAATATGATGGAAGTTGGTGAAAAAACTGCACAGCTTCCTGAAATTACGGGAAAAGTTGCTGACTTTTATGAGCAGGAAGTGGATACTGCCGTTTCTGGAATTTCGAAAATTATAGAACCAGTAATCTTGGTGGTTATCGGTTTAACTGTGGGTGGTGTGGTTGCAGCGATCATGCTTCCAATTATGAAACTTACTGATATTGCCGGCGTGGCGTAGAGAAAACCTTGAAATCTCTCGTGTAACCTCTATAATTGTTTTCAGTATATAAATCTTTAAACAAATTCCTATGAAAACTATGGAGAAGAAGGGTTTCACCCTTATCGAACTGCTAATCGTAATCGCGATTATCGGTATCTTGGCTGTTGCATTCTTGCCAAGTCTACTTGGAGCACCTGCGAAAGGTAGAGATGCACAAAGAATTGCAACTGTTCAAAAACTTGAGAACTTTATAGTTTCAGAGATGTTGACCGGAACTACTTTGCCAGCGACAAAATGTGTAATAGCTACTGATACTGCAACACCTCCAGTTACAATTGGTGATATTGTTAATGTAAATATTGCTGGATTTGGTGGAGTTTTCCCAATAGACCCACAGACTACTAACGTAGCTAAGGGTGCTCTTGGTAGTGCTACAAACTGTGCGGGTAATTATGGATATATCCTTATGGATCCCACTACTTCTTATTCTGCGGCTGTTTATGCTGCTGTAGAAGAAGAGTCAAATGCAAATATCAAATGTGCAGCTATAGTTGATGATGCTGACCCAACATTAACTCCAGGTAAAGTTACTTTAGCAACTGGAGAAGTTGGATGCTTCATGGCACTGATTCAATAAGGACAATTTAAAAATTCATGGACAAGACTTTAACCGAAAATAGATTTGGGTTCACTTTAATCGAAATCTTGGTTGTGATTGCTATTATTGGAATGCTGGCGGTTGCCCTTGTACCTATGGTGCTTGATGCGCCTGCTAAGGCGAGGGATACCCAGAGGATAGAAGAAGCAAGGAAGATTGCCAATTTTTTTATGGAATATAGCGTTAGTAATTCTTTGCCTACAGGCGGCTATCATTGTCTTCGCCCGGGAGATGCTTATGGCAACATAATTCAAGACAATATCGCAGCTTTTGGTGGGGCTTATCCTAAAGAACCTGGCGGCAAACCAATTGCTCAAGTTTGTTCATATAATGGCGAATACTACTACTATATATACAATCTCTCTGCAATAAGGCCAGACTCTCCATATTCATTTCTAGTTTTGACCCCTATTGAGAATTTCGAGAATGGGAATTACCCATTTATTGGAGGCACTGGTTTCGTTTTTTATAATTTTATCGATGGAGACCCAGGAGTTACATTGGGAGAGGAGGGAAATTACTATTTTCATGTTGTTACAAAATAATTGACGTGCTGTCAATTTAAATCGCTGTTTTTTGGCTTAAACAAATTGTTTTTGGGGTGTTTGGTGTGGTATATTTTATGATTGGAGTACCATCACTTTCTATGAACCTCATTCATTTTAAAAATTGGCTTAGTGTGGGGAAAAAAGCTGTGTGCAGTATAGTTGTTTTTGCGCTTCTGTTTACGCAACTTCTGAGTGCTTCTGTTTTGGCGGCAGTTATTGACCCTGCGGATCCACCAAATGATCCGGAAATTGTATATGATTTGATTGCGGTTGTGGTTGATAGGGAGATTGATCAGAATACTTCTTCTTATCTGGGACTTAGGAATGAATATAGTAGTGAGCTGGATAGTTTTACTGCGAAAGTGAATGGATCGAATCTTACTTTTAGTGGGCTGACGTTGAGTGAGAGAATCATGAGATATGCTGAGGATTTGAGGGCGAGTAATAATCTGACCGATGTTAAGATCATTTTTTATGATAAAGAGGCTGAGACGGTAGAGGACCTGGCTTTGGCCTTGGAGAACTTATACCTGAACCATCGGCTTGTTGGTGCGGTTTTTGTGGGGGATGTGCCGATGCCGGTCGTGAACAAGAATGGAAATCAGTTTATGAGTATGTTCCCTTATACCGATTTTCAGGACAAGACTTATATATTTGATAATGAGACGAAGCGGTTTGAGATGAATATTGATAGTGTTTTCCCAAAACCTGAGATTTGGCATGGAATAATTAACTCTACTGAAGAGGATTTGGCGGAATACTTTGATAAGAACCATCTTTATTACTCAGGAGTGCCTGAGTTTGCGAATTTTGATAAAAAACTGTTCTTTGCGGATTTGAAAAACGAGGAGGAAGGCATGAATGCGGAGATGTTCTCTAGATACAATGATTATTTGGAGGTTGCTGAGGATCTGACCTATATGAGGTACAACAAGTTCTGGGCGGATGCATTAACACAAGAAACCGTGGAGGATTTGACCTTTAACGAGGACAACCCTGATGGTGTGGAGTTCCAGCAGACCCTTGAGAATCTGGATTTGACCGAGGGCATGCCGGATATTTATACAAAAAATATTATCGATCAGTCTTATGCCTCTTATTACGAGGTGTTTGGGAATTTTATTTCGAAGACGAATGACTTTGTGGATGGGACCGGGCGGTACACTGTTGCGGATTATGACAGTATGCCGATTCTGATTACTGTGAAGGATGAGTACAATAGATATTATTTGAAAGCGGTGAATGATGCGATCGAAAAGACGGTGAATAAAATCGTTGAGGAGATTGAAGATCCACTGCCGTTGCTGAAGAAGACTCAACTGACTGGAGAATTTGATGATGCTATTGGTACTGATTTTGGTGTGGCTGTTAGTTTTCCGTTTGGTAAGATTTCGCCACCTTCGTTGCCTCTTGGTTGGAAGATGGAAGAAATTTATTTCAGATATCATTATTACAATGAGTTCTTGAATGAGCTTTATGTAAATGGGATTGCTGCTGAGGATATGGAGAACGCAAAACAGTGCAGCATTTTCTTGGGATCTACTAGGGACGATCTGGATGGTGACTACTCAGTCCTTGTTACTGCAAGTAGAGCAGATGATCAGAGTACAGCGGCTATGGTTCCTACTGCTGGTGTTACTACTAGAACTTTAACCACTTCGGAGGCATTTAATTTAACTGGGGGCGGTGCGAGTAATGGAGCTGTTATTGAAACTGGTGAGTATGGAATGCCTGCCTTTATATTGAATGACTTGTTTGGGGATGGGGATAGTTATTTGAGTTCATTGCAAAAAGATCTGCTTGAGGGAGATGTGATTACAAAAGTTAACGGCGTGGCTATTGATTCTACGAATCCTTTTGATTTAGCGATTTCAAATTCATACGAATGGGTCGTTTCTGCTATGGAAATAGTAAATAATGATGCTTATACAAATAATGAGAGGTCGGAGGTCTTTAGTGAAAATTTCCCATATGAAGTGAGAATTGCTCCGGGAGATAGTATGAACGGGGAAAACGCGAAGATAAGTGCGGCTATTATAGAAGTTGAGTTCTATCGAGGAAGTCAGAAGTTTACTAAAAATTATACTTTCTCAGTTAAATCCATTGATGATAATCAATTTACAACTACTGCAGATCCTGAGGGGAATCCTGAATTTGTTGTGATAATGTCCCCTTCTGTTTCAAGCTCTGCATATGATTCACAAAATGAT
>JAOZTS010000052.1:5687-7337 GCA_029939035.1 Candidatus Altimarinota bacterium
CTGATGGAATTTTGGATTGGTCAGATGGTGCGATTTTCTCTTTGTACAATACTGAAAATCGTGGTTTTGAGAATGAAGGTTATGATGCATCAGCTGGTTGTAATGCGAATAGTACTCAGTATTACGATGACACAACCGAAAGCAATATATATACCAAAAACAGGTGTTATCCGTTCTTGGCGGCTATGCCAGTTCTGGATCCGGCAGGAGGCGTGAATGTAAAGACAGCTGCTGAGCCTACGCACCCTTATTTATTTGAGGCTCCTGCCGATCTAGAAGATATTGATGAAGTTATATATGACGGATGTTATTTTGGAATGCCGGCTATTGGCGATTTGGGTATTGATGGAAATCCTTATCCATTCCCACTAGATCCTACTGAAAAGAACATCATGGATTACTATGTTGATCAGGATTTTTATGGGAATCTCATGGATGCTGCTGGTGAATTTATTAATAGCAGTGATGCTAGTAAACCGAAAAAAGCGGCTTCGCGGAGCGATGACTGGGACAATCTCGATGACCTTTCCGTGAGTGATGTAGTTTTGAATAATTATTTATTAACGGACAAAGTTACGCTGAAACATTTTTCTGATAGATATGGTCTTTTTGATGGAATAGATAATGATGGAGATGGAATTCGTGATCATTATTGGACTGATACTGACAATGACGGCGTTTATGATACTAAAGTATACGACACGCAGGAGGCAGATACTATATACGGGCTTGATTCACATAATCTTGGAGAAATTGCTCGTAAAATGCTTTCACATAATTCTACCTTTATTTTGCCGTCGAGTTTGTCTCCTTTTGATGAGGAATTGACTCTGACTGTTGCAGTTGATCAGGAGAAAGAGATTTCGAGTATGATTTTGCACAATGAGCCGACTGCTTACACAATTACCGAGCAGTTGAAATCGATGACTGCGATGGATTTGCCTATTGATAATCCTAGGTATGTTGCGTTTATGTCTGATCCGGTGCCTTTGCCTACGTATCCTGGTGTGACTGAAATTCCGCATTATTTCCCTGGGGATATTGAGAAAATCTATTACCCGAATCTTTTTGACTACTCAAATTTTGCAGAGTTGGAAGTGGCTTTGGATCAGCTAGCTTGGGATATTGTGATGGTTCCTGGAAGTTACAAGATCGATAGTGGTTCGCCTTCTGTGGATTGTAGAATTCCTGCCGACAACTTTACTGAATGTAAGGAATTGCACGATATTGTCATGGAGACTTATCTGGATCCTGTTGTTGGATTCTCTGGAGATATGGATAGTCCTGATGATTTTGATATTGACGAGGCTTCTGTGAAAAAGGTTTATGATTCGTTGGAATGGAATGGACTAAATATCGATCAAAAGCATGAATATGTTTTGGAGAAGTATCTGAATGACGGAGAGAACGCTTTTGTAGGTGATGGAACTCTGTTCCCTGCTCCGGGTGGTTATACGATTGCTTCTGGGTATGAGGCTGCATATTTGGTGCTGGATGGTGATGGAGATAATTTTGATATGAAATTTAATAAGGATTTTCCGGAAGATGATGATGAAAAATTTGATCCCTTGGAATCAATCGAAACTCAAGAAGAATATGATGCGAAGGTGCTGGCAGGTGAAATCAATGAAGAGGAAGACAGTGGATTCC
>JAOZTS010000053.1 GCA_029939035.1 Candidatus Altimarinota bacterium
GACAAAACTTTCAATTTAGACATCTAACTCACTTGAATATAATTCGAAAAAGAAATACTATGTTTTTGATGAGCTTATCAAAAGTAAAAATTGCATTAGTATTCGATTGGATGACAAATCCAGGCGGCGCAGAAAAGGTTAACCTTTTTCTTCATAAAATGTTTCCAGAAGCTCCAATTTTTACATCAATTTTTAATCCAAAAAAACTCAAAGGCTTTGAAAATGCTCCAATAACGACATCATTTATCCAAAATCTGCCATTTGCCAAATCCAAACACCAGCTCTATCTAAATTGGATGCCATACGCGTACGAGCAATTCGATTTGAGCAGCTTTGACATTGTAATTTCAAGTTCACACTCATGTGCAAAAGGAATAATCACGAAGCCAGAAACAATGCATATATGCTACTGTCACACCCCAATGCGGTACGCATGGGACAATTGGCATTCATACATACGCGAATATAAGATGAATTCAATTGTTAAACATTTTGGCAAAAAAAGTATTCATAAATTAAGAATGTGGGATAGGGTCTCAGCAGATAGAGTCGATTACTATATTGCTAATTCTAATACAACCAAACAAAGAATCGAAAAATATTACAGCAAGCCATCATCAGTAATTTACCCAATGATGAAAACGTCAGATTACAAAATCTCCAAAAAAACAAAAGGATACTTTCTGGCAGTCGGAAGATTAATTCCATACAAAAAGTTCGATCTAATAGTAGAAACCTTTAATCAAATCGGTTTACCACTAAAAATAGCAGGAACCGGAATAATGGAAGACGAATTACGCAAACAAGCAAAAGGAAATATTGAATTCCTCGGCTACGTTCCAGACGAAGAACTAAAAACTCTTTACAGCGAATGTGAAGCTCTAATTTTCCCACAAATAGAGGATTTCGGGATAATCCCATTAGAAGCCATGGCAAGCGGAAGACCTGTGATAGCCTTAAAGAAAGGAGGAGCTCTAGACACAATTGTTGATGGAAAAACTGGTGTATTTTTTGATGAACAAACTCCAGAACACTTGAAAAAAGGAATAGGGGAATACCAAAAAAATAAAAAGAAGTTCATCCCAGAAAAAATCCGAGAACATGCAAACAACTTTGACGAAAAAGTCTTCAAGAAAAAACTCCTTACATATTTAAAAGACAAATGGAAACATTGGGAAAGCTCTAGAGCGTAACTAGTGAAATCACGATATTCACTATAGCCCATGAAGTCAGAACCAATACGAATCCAAGGATTCCGTTTTTAATCGCGTTCTTTCCTTTATCCTTATCTTCAGACAGTCCAGCAAATAAGTACAAATACCCTCCATAAACGATTCCGCCTACAGCTATCAACCCAGCAAGACCAATAATAAATTCTAAAATATACCTAATAAAAAAAGGCACCATCCACATCTTTACGTCTCCAGTGGTAATCGCACACCCAAGTACTTGAGTATATGAAGTATTTGGGCTTGGTGGACCCTCTTGACCTGATGGCAGTGGAGTAACGCTTACTCCTTCTACTGTTATATCCTGCTTTTTTGCTATTTTCTCCTTTATTGTGTTTACATCAGTATAATTCACATACCTCATGATCTTTTCACAATCCAAGACCGTATAACCCCCTTTATCTGGTAATAAAGTAGACCCTTCGGGCGCTATAGGATCTGCCGCAAAGGCATTCAAACTTGCAAATGGTAAAATCAAGGCAACTATCAACACCCCAATCAAAATTCTACTTTTATATAAAATCTTCATACTTTTATTTATTTTCCTCTCTATTATACCATAAAAGCTTGCTCTTTTATACTCTTGATATATAATCATTCTACTTTAACAAGCTCAAAATGGACCCCACGCCGACGATCGCGATAGTTGGACGGCCGAATGTAGGAAAATCAACTCTTTTCAACAGGTTAATAGGAAAGCGCTATGCCGTAATAGCTGAAGAAGCGGGAACAACCCGTGACAGAATTTCACATAAACTAGATATTGATGGATACGAAGTCTTACTAGTAGATACAGGAGGGATACAGCACGGGTCGCAAAAGGATATAGAGGGAGATGTCCAAACGCAGGCAAAAATCGCAATAGAAGAAGCAGACATAACTGTTTTTGTAATAAACTCAATTGAAAACCTAACTGTAGACGATTTTGCAGCGGCAGACATTTTAAGAAAATCTGAAAAACCAATCATCTTAGTCGCTAACAAGTGTGACAATCCGGAAATGGAAGCAAATACATACAATATATACGAACTGGGATTTGGTGAGCCAGTAGCTATATCAGCAATCCATAAGATAGGAATTGATAATCTACAAAACCACATATTAAAGACTATAAAGAGCTTGAAGTTCAAAAAGCCAACTGTGAAAAAAACAACCAAAGATGAAAAAACGACTAACATATGCATACTAGGAAGACCAAACGCTGGTAAATCATCCCTGATCAATGCGTTAATAGACGATCCACAAAAACTAATAGTATCGGATATTCCTGGGACAACGAGAGATTCTACAGATACAGAACTTATTTATAATGAGGAAAAGTATAATCTCATAGATACAGCAGGAATCAGAAGACCTGGAAAAATTTCACGGGGTATAGAGAAATTTAGTGTCCTTAGAGGATTACAATCGATTGAAAGATCAGACATCGTGGTTTTACTAATAGACGGAAGTGATAGAATTTCATCACAAGATTGTAATATAGCTAGTCATGCCCTTGAAGCTGAAAAAGGTCTTATACTAGCTATCAACAAGATTGATCTACTAGAAAGCGGTGAAGAAGAAAGAGAAAAAATTATAAGAATACTAAAAAAGAAATTCCCATTTGTGCCATGGGCTCCAGCACTTTTTATATCAGCTAAAAACAAGAAAAACACATACGAGATTCTTAAAATCTCCGACAAAATCATGATAGAAAGAGAAAAACGAATAAGCACTCCTGAACTAAATTCATTTCTTCAAAAAATCACATTTAGACACAAACCAGCAAGCACAAAAATAAAGAAGCCTAAATTTATGTACGCGAGCCAAGTCGACATAAATCCACCAAAATTTGTTTTATTTTTCAAAAACGCTTCAGTTCTGCACTTTTCATACCCAAGATATCTTGAAAACAAAATCAGGGACGAATACGGCTTTAACGGAACACCAATACATCTAAAAATACGAGGAAAGGCAGAAGACAATCCAAAAACTACTTGATGTTAAGCGACAACATTTTCTCTCCATCAATTTTCACCTGTTGATCATATTTATCAAACCATTTTTTTCTATACTCTTTTCTCCTATCTACATTGTGGAATTTTAATATATGCTCTTCAACTACCAAACTAGCGACATCCATATTCACTCCTACCATCTTTTCCCTTGCTCGCCGCATCTGCCATTTCATGAGCATTTTTTCAATTTTACCTCCCATCCACCCACCAAGAGTCCAGGCAAAGATTTTCCTCAGAAGATTTTCCTTGGTAACTACTTTGCTTTTATCGATAACTAAATCATCATCGAAATATTTACCCATCCAACTATTAATCTTCACAAATTCATCCGACACTCCATCGTCAATCAACGAAATCATAGTCTTTGCCCAATAAGCTAGATAAATATCGTCCTCCAATGCAATTCTTCTCATATCCATCCCGTCTTCATCCACAAAAAAACTAAGACAAAACCTTCCTGCTACTTTTTCGTTATGACGCCTCACTCCCAGAACATGCAATATCAGAGTCACAAAAGTCCTAACGATAAAGAGGCGACCCCGCTTCGCAATTATAAACAGATCAATATCACTTCTCTCGTCAACCTTTCCAAAAGCCAAATTATTACAAACTGCAACCATTTTCAAAAATGGAACAAGATTAAGGTAAGGAATATATTTTTCCACCTTCTCCCAAAGCTGTTTTTCTATTTCACTATTCATACACAGGGAAGTATACTACACAACGTATTTGCAGCAATACTATGAAAGATAATAAAAAAACCAAAAAGATCCTCAGTGATCTGCCTCACACTCCTGGAGTTTATAAAATGCTCAACGATAAAAAGGAGATTATTTATATCGGCAAAGCAAAAGACCTCAGCAAAAGAGTAAGACAGTATTTTCAGAAAAAACAAAAACATCCAATCAAGACTTTGAAACTACTAGAGAATGTTGTTGATATCAAATTCACGACTGTTGATACAGATCTAGAAGCCATTCTACTCGAAACAACTCTGATAAAAAAACACCTCCCGAAGTACAACGTATTAATGAAAGACGGAAAAAATCATGTCTATATCAAAATTACAGATGAAGATTTTCCTAGAATTCAAATAGTAAGAAAAGTTGAAAAAGATGGGGCTAAATACTTTGGCCCAAAAAGTGCAGCGAATAAGGTAAAGACCACCTTCAAAGTCCTAAAAAAGATTCTTCCTTTCAGGCACTGTTCACTAGACATCAGATCGATGGGCGGGAAAAAAGTAGAAGTAACCAAAAAGACTATCAAATACCCATGTTTGAATTTTTATATAAAAAAGTGTATTGCTCCTTGTACAGGGAAGTGTACAAAGGCTGAATACCAAAAAATCATAAAGAACGTAGAGAATTTTTTAAAGGGAAAAGCTGATGACATCCTAACTTCTCTTAATGAAGAAATGCAGATGTGGGCTCAAACTAAGGAATTTGAAAAAGCTGGAAAGGTAAGAGACAAAATTCAAAAAATCAAAGATATTCTGGAAAAACAAAAAGTTTCCGACCCAAACCAAACCGACAAAGACATTATTAACTACTGTATTATTCATGAAAGAGCTTATTTCAATTTATTCCAAATTCGTGATGGAAAACTCATAAACCAAGAAAACTTCATTCTCTCAGCAAAACACACTGACACAGAAAACAACAAAGAAGTACTCGAATCATTCATCAATCAGTACTATCAAATTGCTACTGATATTCCGAAGGAAATTCTTATTCCTCACAATATTGAAAATTCATCAGCACTAGGTAAACTAATAAAATCTAAATTTATCATCCCAAAAATTGGGACCAAAAACAAACTCCTAGAAATGAGTCTTAAAAATGCTCAAATTTACGCAGATAGAAATAAACCGAGCTGGCAAACTGAAAGTAAACTCACAGAAAACGCAATAAAAGACTTACAAAAAGCGCTGAAACTCAAAAACCCGTTAAGAAGAATAGAATGCTACGACATTTCACACCTCAGCGGTACCGACACAGTAGGATCAATGATTGTTTTTACCAAAGGCGTTCCTGAAAAAGCAATGTACAGAAAATTCAAACTCAGAACTGTTGAAGGAAAACCAGACGACTATAAATCACTCGAGGAAGTCCTAACTAGAAGATTCCTGAAGATCACGCGTGAAATTGAATTCAAAGATTATGAATTCAAGAAGGCTAGAAAAAAGGACAAAGAATTCATCGAAAAGCACAAGGACTCAGATGAAGAAAACCCTGACAAGCATTTTTACGTACTTGAAAAAAAGAAAAAACTAAAAGGATTCATTGCAATCCATGAACATTCAAAAAAAGTTTCCGAGCTAACAAACCTTTTCATCTTAAAAAGCGAACGCGGGAAAAAGCTTGGGTACAAACTCGTCAAAAACGCCATAGACAAGGCAAAATCAAAGCGCGTATATGGTCTCGTCAAAAACGACCTTCTAGAATATTATCAAATCTACGGATTTGAAGAAGTTAAGAAAATGCCAGAGGAGCTTTGCGGTAAAAGTAAAAAATGCAAATCCAGATACAAAAAAGATTACACATGCATCGTCTACGACAAGCTAAAACACAAACCTGACAAATCTTTCACACAAATTCCAGATCTTGTAGTTATTGATGGAGGCAGGGGACAGCTAACTGCTGGAACAAAAGTCTTTGAAAAATTGAATTTAAACATCCCCTATATATCCCTGGCAAAAAAACTCGAAGAAATATTTATTCCAGGAAAAGAAAAATCACTGATTGTCGAAAAAAATAACGACGCCCTCAAGCTTCTGCAGCGAGCAAGAGACGAAGCTCACAGATTTGCAATAAGCTATAACAGAAATTTAAGAGCAAAAAGAATCAAGCCTTTGTAAATCAACACACTTAGTTATACAATCTAAAAAATTAACCACATCTCTATGAAAAAACTACTAAGTTCAATTCTGGGAGGAATTATGCTTTTAAGCATTTTTATTACTCCAGTTAGCGCAATTACGTATTACGAAACAATAGCTGGTGTTGTGTACATAGAAATCATTGATAGCTACGGTGACTACTATTCAGGGACAGGAATAAACATAAGTAATGACGGAGTGATATTGACCGCCGCACACGTCGTTATGGATTATTATACAGGCGAACCATCGGAATATATTGATATCTGCATGATCGAAGACGAATACGACACTCCTGACTGTATTTTCTCTGCTCGCGTTCTTGCATATGACGAGATCCTAGATCTTGCGCTTCTATATCCAGCATACGAAATAGACGAAGACGGGAATGAAATTGGAGAATTCCTGGAAGTTGAAGATATTCAAGAAATGAACTTGCCATATGTTGACTTTGGAGATTATTTACCAGAGCTAGGGGAGGAACTTGTGATATTAGGTTTTCCAGGTGCAAGCGGACTAGCAAGCGTTACACTTACAACAGGAAATGTAAGTGGGTTTGAAATGTTTGAAGAAGACATAGTTTGGAAGATAACAACAGACGCAACTATCAATCCTGGAAATTCAGGGGGACCAGCCTATAATGCTGACGAAAGAGTTATCGGTATTGTCACAGAAGTTTCACTTGATGGAGTTGGCGGTAACTACGGATATGTAATCTCCAATGAAATCATTCTTTTATGGTTTTTAGAGCTAGTAGATCAAGAATTTTTAAATTTCGATTTTGTTGAAAATATTTTCTCAAATGACTACGTAGAAGAACTAGAATCATACGATTACGATGATGCTAGTATTTTCACAGACGTTAACCTAGAAACTGCAAATTCAGAAGCCATCAGCTTCCTAAAAAGCGCTGGAGTGGTGTCAGGCTACCCTGACGGATCATTTAAGCCAAACAACCCTCTGAACAGAGCAGAATTACTCAAAATACTAGTTGAAGGAGTAGGCGAAGATCCAGATGAAAATGTCTACAGAAATTGTTTCCCAGATGTTAAAACTGAATGGTATGCAAAATACATCTGTTTCGCAGAAGAACAAGGATGGGTTGATGGATATCCGGACGGAACCTTTAAACCAGGAAATAAC
>JAOZTS010000054.1 GCA_029939035.1 Candidatus Altimarinota bacterium
ATTTTATTCGGATTTTTTGTCCCGGCATTATGAAAGTTCGACCAATGTATCGGATTTTCACTAACCCTTCGCTGTATCTGATGTCCAGTTCTTCGGCAATAGCGATAGCAGCAGTTCTAGATGAATCAGGAACCGGCATCACTACGTCAATATCCAGCTTTGCTTTTTTAATTTGTGCAGCTAGTTTTTTCCCCATTCTTACTCTCGATTTATACACTGAAATGTCATCCAAAATTGAATCTGGACGAGCAAAGTAAACATATTCGAAAATACATGGGACATGAGTCCGTTTTACAAGTCTCTTTCGATGAACTTTTCTATCTTTTTCATCAATGAAAATTGCTTCACCCGGACCAACATCGCCAACCAACTCAAATCCAAGAATATCCAGAGTCACAGATTCAGAAGCAAAAATATAATCAGTAGTGAGACCATTAGTTCTCTTTCCCATTAACAATGGACGAACACCATATGGATCACGAAAAGCAACCATTCCCTGTTTTGCAACATAGGCAACCGCACTATATGAACCTTTTGCCCTGCTATAAACACTTTTGACAGCTTTCCAAACATGTTCAGCCTTCAATTCGTCTGGATTTTGCTTGGTCAAAGCCTTTGTAAATAAATTCAAAAGAACTTCAGCATCACAATCACTATTTACTAGTCTATGATCTTTCTCAAAAATTTCTTCACGAAGTTCAGGAGAATTATAAACATTTCCGTTATGAGCAAGAGCCACACCAAAAGGCGCAGGGCCCAGAAAGGGTTGAACATCCTCCAAAACATTATTTCCAATGGTTGGATAACGAGTATGCCCAATAGCGGCATGCCCCTGCAGACGTCTCATATGACGCGTATGGAATACATCACGAACAAGACCAAAATCCTTTCGCGTATGAAACCTGCCATTAAAAGTAATAATACCTGCCGCGTCCTGACCTCGATGCTGCAAAGTGACCAAAGCATCGTACATATCTTGGGCGACATAATCGTGTCCTAAAATTCCTACAACTCCACACATATTTTTAAGGGTTTATGTTATTTAAACGTTTAGCGGCAGTGACAGTGTTTTCCATAAGGCAAGCAACTGTCATCGGTCCAGCTCCACCAGGAACCGGAGTTATAAAAGAGGCCTTCTTTGAGACCTTTTCAAAGTCTACATCCCCAACAAGTTTGCCATCATCCAATCGGTTAATCCCAATATCTACAATCACGACTCCATCTTTCACCATATCTTCTGTAATCAAATCAGGTTTTCCAACAGCTACACACAGAATATCTGCCCGGTTAGTATGAAAAGCCAGGTCCTTTGTATGAATATGACAAACTGTCACAGTAGCATCACGGTTCATAAGCATTGTGGCTAATGGTTTTCCGACGATATTACTATGTCCAACGATCACAACTTCCTTTCCTTTTGGATCAATTTTATAATATTCGAGCATTCGAATAACTCCCAGGGGAGTGCATGGTGCCAAATGTTCAAAGTCAGTACTGATAAACATTTTTCCAATATTGTAAGCGGTGAATCCATCCACATCTTTTTTCGGATCAATAGCTCTAATCACGTCAGGTGCATAAACCTTCTCTGGAAGTGGTAGTTGAACTAAAATCCCGTGAATTTTATCATCTGCATTTAGTTCATTAATTTTATCAATCAAGGTTTCAGTCGTAACAGATTCTTCATAATCAAATTGTTCCCATTCAATACGAGTAGTAGCACACGCCTTTTGCTTTTGTCTGATATAAGCCAAAGACGCAGGGTCGTTACCAACCAGGATTACTGCAAGTTTTGGATGAACATGGTCGAAATGCAATCGCGACACATCATCTTTTAACTTCAATAGAATTTCTTTTGAGACCTTTCTGCCGTCCATTATTTCCATGGACCCATAATATCTTATCTTAAGAAATCGTCAACTATATCCCAGATCAATTTTGCAGTATCTTCGATCTCATCCTGGAGCACAACTCTTTTCCATCCATATTTGTCTGCAAGTTGAGAGTGAACTTCTGTGCATTTCAGAATCAAATCATCATTTTGCTCGTGAACATGAACGTCCTCTTTTGCACTCGTATCTCGCTTGCCTTCCATCATAATAGCCAAATCCTCTTTGACTAATCGAGAATTCACACTTTCCAGCCACTCTGTGTCGAGACCCTTCGCAGTACCCCAAGCAATTCCAGTTCCAATATAATCTTCTGCCACGACAATATATCCATCCTCCAAATTCTGCTGAAGCTTCGATTGATACTGGTATCTATTCAAAACAAACCAAAGCTGTAATTCCTCCTCTGAAATACTCTGCCCCTTCTCTCCACGCAAAACTTGATCAATGAAAACACCGGTCGGCTCAACATCATAAACCGGATATTTCACATAAACAGCCTGATGCCCTGCAGCCTGCAGTTTCTCCACAAGCTTTTTCGCATGGGTAGTCTTCCCAATATTATTAATCCCGTAAATTGTAATAAATTTTCTACGCATATTAATTTTTATCAGTGCTACCAAACCCACCCCGACTTTCAGAAGAAATCTCATCAACTTCTTCCCATTCAAACTTATCGATTCTCACAAAAACTCCCTGAGCAATCTTTTCTCCCCGGGGAATTTCTACAGGCTCGTCCTTAAAATTATAAACCAAAACTTTTATTTCATCCTCTGGCCCGCAATAATCATGATCAATAATCCCGAAACCGTGTGGGGGAGTGAGACCCTTCTTTCCAGGGGTGCTAGACCTAGAAGCCACTACCAACATATATTTTGGAGGAACTTCCACTATCAAATTCGAAGGGATCATAGAAATCTCTTTTGGTGGAATGATAACCGTCTCACGAGCAGCTATATCAAAGCCAACAGAGCCGTTAGTCTCATAAATAGGAAGGTCCATCGATTTGTCTATACGTTTAATTTTTACTTTCATGCACAAATAGGATAAATTATATCCCGCTGTCTAACAATACAAAGTGAACTTTTTCAAGAAAACCGCACATTTAGTACTGAATTGGTCAATAGCCGCAGCCTCTACAGATGCTCCTGCTAAAAACCCAGACAAAAAGGGGGACAAAAAAATCGACTTCGCAGTCGGCGGCCAAGCCGTGATCGAAGGAGTTATGATGCGTTCGCCAAACAGCATCTCTATCGCAGTACGCAAACTGTCAGGCAAAGTAAAAGTGGACAAACGCCCATACAACACACTCACCCAAAAGCACAAATGGCTCAACGTCCCGATCATAAGAGGAGTAGTAAACCTATTCGAAATGATGGTCATCGGAACCCAAGCAATTAATTATTCAGCAAACGAATCTCTCGAAGAAGAGCATGAAGAACACGAAGAGCCTCAAAAGCAAACAAAATGGGGAAAAGCACTCGAGATAGGTATGTTCGCACTTTCCCTGGTATTAGCCCTCGCTCTGAGCTTGTTCTTGTTCAAATTCATCCCGCTCGGGCTAACAACCATCATCGAATCCCAGTCATCATTCATCCAAGACAACTACATAGTTTTCAACCTAATAGACGGAATAATAAAAACACTAATTTTCCTTTCATACATTTTCCTGCTCTCACTCATTCCAAGTTTCAGAAGAGTATTTGAATACCACGGAGCAGAACACAAATCCATTTTTACATACGAAAAGAAACTCCCACTCGACCCAGAGCACGCAAAAAAACAAACTAGATTCCACCCAAGATGCGGAACTAGCTTCATTATCATAGTTTTTGTAATCAGTATTCTCGTTTACACATTCGTCCCAAAACAGGACGCTTTCCTCAACAACCTCTTACTCAGAATCACATTCCTCCCGATAATCGCAGGGATTTCATACGAATACCTCAAACTCAGCGCCAAATACGTGAATAACAAATTCGTAAAAGCACTCGTTGCCCCAGGCCTCTGGTTCCAAAGACTCACAACCAAGGAGCCTGACACCAAGCAACTCGAAATCGGGCTGGCATCGTTAAAGACCGCGCTCGAGATGGAGAAAGCAGGCTAATCTCTACTTCGCAGCAGCAATAACCTCTCTAGTATCAACTTTCACTCCAGGCCCCATTGATGTTGTCAGAGTACAAGACTTCATATAAATCCCTTTTGTGCCAGACGGCTTAGCCTCCATTATAGCTTTTACAATCGCCAACAAATTCTCTTTCAACTTCGCATCGTCAAAACTAACCTTCCCAAAAATATTATGAAGATTTGCTTCTTTATCTACACGGATTTCAACTTTACCCTTCTTCAAAGCCTCAACAGTCTTCGCGATATCAGGAGTAACTGTACCAGCCTTTGGGTTTGGCATTAGACGTTTTTGTCCAAGAGTTTTGGCTATTTTTCCTAACAATTTCATTTGATCAGGAGCAGCAACTGCCACATCAAAATCCAACCATCCCTTTTCGATCTTCGCCACTAATTCCTCAGTCCCAGCCTCGCTCGCTCCGGCAGCTTTCGCCTCCTTTACCAAATCGTCACCTACAAAAGCAACAACTTTTATATCCTTACCAGTTCCATTTGGTAATGCAACGGTAGTACGGATATTTTCCTCAGCCTGTGTTGGGTCTAGACCCATATTGAAATGAACTTCACAACTTGAGTCGAACTTAGTCGTAGATGTTTTTTTCAGAAGTTCAACTGCCTCATCAACATTGTAATGAGTTTCTTCGTCGATCAGCTTTGCAGCTTCGACATACTTTTTGCCATGTTTAGACATAGTTTTTATGGTTACGTGGTAAGTCGGTAGCGAAGCGGACGACTCGAGATCGCCTATTACCGCGATCTCGTAGCGCGAGCGGAGACGAGCTCCTTATCCCACTATAAACTACCTCCCACAAATAAAATATTTTCAAATTATCCTTGAAATTTCACACCCATACTTCTCGCAGTTCCAGCAATCACTTTCACTGCTTGATCCATTTCATGTGCGTTCAAATCTTCCCATTTAGTTTTCGCTATTTCTTCGCATTGAGCACGAGTGATAGTTCCAACCTTATCCTTGTGAGGGAAAGCAGATCCACTCTTTAGATTAAGAGCTTTTTTGATCAATATAGCCGCAGGTGGACTTTTCTTTATAAATGAAAAACTTCTATCTTCATAAATAGTGATTTCAACAGGGACGATAGTGTCTCCCATTTCTTTTGTTTCGTTGTTGAATTGGGAACAGAAATCCTGAATTTGGATCCCGTGCGGCCCTAGTGCAGTACCAACCGGTGGAGCAGGATTTGCTTTCCCCGCAGGAACTTGCAACTTTACAACTGTCATTACTTCTTTTGCCATAATTTAGTTTTGATTACTCGAATAATATGCGTGCGTAACAGCAACATTCTATTTATTTTAAGCGAAAAGTCAATTAAAACTCGTAATCAATGAGTGTAATAAGATTTTTAATCTGAGCATGGTAATCTTTTGGATAAGAGAAGCCATATAGCACAGCACCCATTCTCACAGTCAAAAAGGCAACTTCTGACCTTCTGGCATCATTCATATAAAAAGCTTCATCACCATAATCAGCTACATCATTTACTTCAACATCTAGTCCATCAGTCGCTCTCATTTTCAAAACTTCATAAACTTCACTAACAGAACTCAAACCGCCAACCTTGAAGACGTAAACCTTCGCGAACAGAGACTCCTCCGTTCGAATCGCATACTTCGAAACTTCAACATCCGGCAGATCATTCAAGTAAATTGTTTTATACAAATATCCATTATGAGCCTCATTTTCCAAATACCCACCAACGAACCCTGCGCTCTTTATCATATCTTCGCGGATATAAACGTTAGTAGAAAACGACACGAAATTATCATCCTCGAAGTCCGAAATATCACTCTCGTCTGCTACATAAGTAGGGATAGGATCAGCAGGAACCTCCAAGTAAGTGTCCTCAGGCACCGGCAACAAATCAGCACTATCATTCAAACTGATCTCCTCATAAACCATATCCGGATAATTCGAATCCGGGATTTTGCTAAAATCAACATCTGCACCCAGCACATTCGCCGCTCCACTCGAAAGATCCAAAGTATCAGGAAGATCAAGCGCCATATTGTCAGCAGAAGTCGGATCCTTCGCAAACCGCGGCAAATAGTCATTTACCACCACTTCCGACAGGACAACTACAATAATCACCGTCAAAATAACTGTAAAAACTGTGAATCTTTTCATGAATTGAATGAGTGTGAAATATTTCCCTATTAAGATTAAGAGAAATAGGGAGAAAATGCAAGATAGGAATCTACTTTTTCTTCACCTGCGTAAAATCAAGCTCAACAGGGGTCTCTCGACCGAAGATTGTAATTAGAACTTTTACCTTACCTTTTTCTTCATCAATAGTGTTGATGATTCCTTCGTAATTAGCGAATGGACCGTCCAGGATGACAACATTATCATCAATACTAAAGTCGATTTTAAACTTTGGCTCGGCTTGTCCCATATGTCTCTTTATCACTTTGAATTCTTCTGGAGAAACAGGTACCGGAATAGTTCCAGATCCCACAAATCCAGTCACATTTGGAGTGTTTCTTACAACATACCAACTATCATCATTTACTATCATGTCTACCAAAACATAACCTGGGAAAATACGCTTTTCCTCAGTTACCGGTTCACTTTTCTTAATGACAATTTGAGTTTCTTTTGGAACAACTACATCAAAAATCAAATCTTGCATCCCCAGAGACTCAATACGTTGCAGCAGCGCTTCACGAACCGCATCCTCATATCCGGAATATGTATGAATTGCATACCAATGTCGACCTGTACCTGCAACTTGTCTTGCCATTTCTTATCTCTTATCAAGTAAATATTTGTATCCTAAATCGAAAATGTAATCAAAAGCTCCCAAAAGGAATGCAGCGATTATACAGAAAATCAGAACAATTATAGTCAATCGAACTGCTTGATTTTTTGTTGGCCAAGTGACCTTTGTTAGCTCTTCAAAGCTCTTTCTTACGTAATGTACTAGTGCGTTATTTTTCATTATATAGGTAAAATTAAAAACCTCGTCACGCGCAAAATATAACACCACTACCCCCAAAAATGCAAGAAAAAGTTCCACCGACCACGTACGTATTGATAAAAACCCCAAAAAATGGTAAAATATATTAAATTCAAGCCCTACTCAAAAACAAAAAATGAAAACAAAAATACTCAGAATTCTTCGAACAATTGGTGAGTTTACTGCCATAATGGTGGTTATAGCGATAATCCTCAAGATAGGACAATTGATCAATCCTGTTTTTGCGGGATCC
>JAOZTS010000055.1 GCA_029939035.1 Candidatus Altimarinota bacterium
TAAATAATGCGGCTAGAAAAAAATCTCGAATTGCTCGAGCTTTGAACGAATTAAGCGGCAAGGGTGGCGCAAAGCCAGCTGCTGAGGAGACAAAGACTGAGAAGAAAGAGGAGAAAGCGGAAAAGGAAGAGGTTAAGGAAGAGACTAAAGAAGTGGCGGCAGAATAATTTTGATTTAGGATAGGATTTATATTAGAATTGCCTGCGTACGCGTAGGCGTGGTCGTTTGAAAATTGGGCCTGTAGCTCAGGGGTTAGAGCAGTCGGCTTGAGAATAGTTTTTCTAAGTTGTGAAAACGATATGATTAATTATTTAAGGGCTGCTTGGGAAGTAATTCTCAAGTGAATACCTGTCAAATTCGGGGAAATCTAAAGTGGTCATATGACCGCCATGACAATCCCGAGCCAAGCTCGCATATTGCGAGAAGGTGTAGAGACTAGACGGCAGGCATCCGCCAACTTCGCCAACGGCGAAGATTCGAAGACTAGGCGGATGAAGGGATAGTCCAGCTTACAAACTCGAAAGAGGCCATAAAAGTGGTAGTGAGATGCATAACCGATTGGTCGTTGGTTCAAATCCAACCAGGCCCACCATTATGACACAATGATTGTCATTCTTTTCTGTATACCTAGTGCAGCGTAATCGTCGAAAAAGTGCCCATCCAGAACTGTATCAAGTTCTCCCCTAGTATGAATCTGCACTACTGGAGAAAGGAGCATACCATCAACCTCCTCTCTAAAAACAACTCTGGGCTGATTTAATTCTTTACCAACAAGAACTTCTGTTTGAGTTCTATCGTCCAAATAGAATTCATTATCGGAAAATATTGCTTTTGGAACTTTTGAATCGCAGATCTCAATTTTTATTATTCTCCCCAAATGAGTCTCTGCAAGCTTTCGAAGGGACCCCTTTGCCTCCATAAGATTAGAGGGTTTTAGCAGAACTGATTTCATAATGTCATCGTCTTTCACTTTCGATGTTTCCTTTCCAATCGCATAATTGAGGAGTCCTCTTGCAACCGGAGGTAAAGCTTCCAGTCGCATCTTTGTATACAGGCTAATCTCCTCTATTGGCCCATCCAATGCGTCTATCTGTTCTTGAAGAGCTGCTCGTTCTCTATCTATATTTGCAACTACTTTTTCATCTTCTACTGTTTCTAATGCCTGAGACAACTGCTCGAATATCCCTTCAATTTCTTGCATAATTTCTGCACTCTCTAGAATGATCGTTTCCCTCTGTGTTATCTGTATTGGTATCATTGCTAATATTTGTTAAGGGCATAAAGTACTGACTTTTTGGCTTTTTGGCAATGTTTTGTTGTAACGTTTTAGGGGGTTGACACGTTTCGCTACTTCTGGTATAAAGTATAGCTTTTTTGACCCTTGAAAATTCGTGTAGTAGTCAGTCATCTGTTCTCAGAATATTGGAGAATTTGCCATTGGCAACGTTTTCCTTTTAGAGAATGGATGTCCTGATTACTAACTGCTGTTCTGAACTGAAATTTGATTATATGAAATAGTTAGATTTCAGTTCAGAAATCAATTGACCACACACATGCCATGGAGGCAATTATGTCACATCTCGATCTTTTGGTCCTCATCATTGAGGATGATATCGCGGAAGTGGAGCCGATTGACGGTTCAGCTCCGCTGGACGTAACGGACTTCGTCACCGAGGAGGCCCACCATGAGTAGTATGATCATCGATCCTAGCACCGGTAAGGTGTTCGAAACCGACAAAGAAGGTCGCCCCCGGCGTCCCCTCATCGAGGATGTTCCCGAGCCCAGGCTCGAGATCGTCACCGCCGTGGACTCGAACGCATTGAGGATCCGCGAGCTCGAACAGTCGGGCATCCTGGGCTGGTAAGCCCACAGCAGTTAGAAAGGACAGAGCCCCCCATACGTGATGGGGGGCTCTTTTCATATTGAATTTTATCTCCAGATATGGTTAATTTGTTCTTTGTAATTCGACCTTTGAAATATAGCAATTAGACATCTGTTCTCTAAAATAAAGATGAATTTGCCGTTGGCAGTGTTCTTCTTTTGGAGGGTAGATGTTCTGATTACTAACGAAATAGCACTAGGCTGTGATTTGATTGAAATAATTTTGGTCAAATTACAGTCTAGCGCCCCAATGGGGATACACAAAGGAGGTCTGACGGAATGGACGTTATGAATCGATTAGATAGGCTTGGACTCACTGAGAAAACAGTGAGGGTGGATTTCTTTACCGGAAGCTCCCTTGAGAGCCATGTGGCTGAACAAGCTGCAACTCTCGTTCTCCTGCTCTCTTCAGAGCGAGGAAAAATGGACGAGATGTCTTTCCTTGAATTACAGAGGAGGCTTCGGCAACTCAGAGACAAAGGCCTGGAGATCAATATCAACTCATTGGTTAATGGCACCGGTGAGTTGGAGCAGGGTGGATTTCTGGATTTGCGCCAAGAAGGTTGCAAACTCTTCGTCCAACCCAATCCAAAGCTCCTCGACGCCGTCGAGATTCCTGAGCATCAATAGCCGAATTCTCGGCGAACCACCCCACAGTTAGTAAACAGAACATGCCCGGCTTTCGCTTTCATTAGCGGAGGTCGGGTTTGTTCTATTATCTTCCTATCACCTGATGGATGAGTTTTTTTCCTTTTAGGAATCTTTTTATTGATGCGCATCCTTCCTTGAACATATTCTCCATTGAATCGTCGGCATAGAAGGCTACGTGAGGAGTTATGATTACTCCCGGAAGTTCTAATATTTCTTTTGAAAGGCTGATGTTTTTTTCGTTTTCAACCACGTCTAATGCGACGTCTGTGAATTTTCCTTTCTTGATAGCTTTAATTAGTGCTTTTGTGTCTATCAATTCGCCTCTCGCTGTATTGATCAAAACGACTCCATCCTTCATTTTCGCAATAGACTTTGCGTTAACGATATGTTTGGTTGAAGGGAAAAGTGGTAAGTGAAGACTTATCACGTCAGACTTCTTCCAAATATCATTTACCGATCGTACATATTTGAAATTATTTTTCTTTGCCATCGCTTTGTTTGGAGTTTTGTCATATGCAATCACATTCATATTAAATCCAAGTGATGCGATTCTGCACACATGCATTCCTATTTTCCCTACACCAATAATCCCCATTGTCTTGTCCTTTAGGGCCATTCCACGAAGACCTTTAAAATGGAATCCCCCTTTTGCGGTGAGATCTTCTCCCTCCAAAACATTCCTGGTCGAAGCCAATAGAAGCGCAAAAACATGCTCCGCTATGACATGTGAGCCATAATCCGGAACATTACAAACAGGAATTCCGTTTTTTTCTGCCCACTCCAAATCTACATGATCATATCCAACTGTTCGAGTTACCACCATTTTCAGGTTTTCGCATTTCTCGAGATTTTCTTTTGAGAAAACACAATTGTGCATTCCGCATAGTATTTCTGCGTCTTTATATTTACCAATTTTCTTGAGAGGCCCTCTGACAATTGTGGCTTTTGGAAATTGTTTAAGGACAAGAGGTTCGTCTTGTTTTTCAACTTCGAAGAAATAAATTTTTGTTGGATCGATTTTAGACATATTTTTTTGTGTTTATTTTCGCCTTGATTATACCATTTCTACAGCTTTTCGTCAATCGCCCTGGTCAGTTCCTTGAGGTTCATTTTCTCCACTGCAGAGACAAATACTGGGGTGAATTTTTTGTATTTTAGTCTAAGCGAACTAAAGTTTACACTCTTGTCACTTTTCTTACTTTCCCATCCTAATCTTCTTGCTGTGTCCTTTCCTGCTTTCATCAGGCTTCTTTTAGGCATAAGTTCTTCTTTTTTGGGTTCATCTATTCTCCCAACTAGATCAATTTTGTTAAAGACGTAGATTTTTGGTTTATCTTGGAGTCCAAGTTGATCCAAAATCTCCTCGACTACTTTCACGTTTTTATCGATTTGTGGATCATTTACATCAATTACGTGCAAGATCATTTCAGAGTCTACAGTTTCTGCTAATGTGGATTTGAACGCTTTGATAAGATCAGGAGGAAGATCCTGGATAAATCCGATTGTGTCTGACAAAAGCACTTCTCGGCTACTTTCCTGAATCCACAACTTCCCTACTCTTGTATCCAAGGTGGCAAAAAGTTGATCCGCTACATAAGCGCCTTTCTTGGTCAGCGCATTTAGAAGTGAACTTTTTCCTGCATTTGTATATCCAACTATCGCTGCTGTTTTGAAATTCTGACGGCGGCGGCGTTTTCTATGTCCTTCTCTAATAACTTCATAATGTTTGAGCTTTTTCAAAATCGACAATTCCTGTTTCTGCAAATGACGTTTCATCAGTTCTACATTTGCCTCACCTCCTCCTGCCCTCACCCCCATCGCCCCGGCCTGCCTCGACAATTCTATACCCATTCCGAAAATCCTCGGGCCCATGTGCTTGATGCTTGCCAGCTCGATTTGTAGCTTCGCCTCAGTACTATTAGCGTGTTTCGAAAATATTTTTAGAATCATATCCACACGATCCCATGCCTTCATTTTTGATTTCGCCTTTCTGAATCTTTCATTCAACTCGTATAACTGACGAGGTTTGAGAAGATTATTTATAATCAAAATCTCAGCTCCTTTTTCCTCCCCAATATCCATTATTTCTGTAACTTTCCCTTTACCAATATAAGTTTGATAGTCTGGAATTCCTTTTTTTTGAATCGTTTTTATAACGACAATTCCACCATACGTCTTAACCAAGCTTTCCAATTCAGAGAGTCGGCGGTCTGCTTCTTCTTCCGAGGTATTCGGTTCTATCACATCTATTAATATAGCTTTTGGTAACATGGTGTTATATTATGTGCACATGTTCAAGATAGATCAAAAACTCATTTCAAGCCATTTATCTTTTCTGATCCTAAGTGTTTTTTGGTTAGTCGCTTTGTTCAACCCGGTTTTCATGAAATATGATTATGGGGCTGGGTTTCCTCTGGTGATTGTTTTTGGCGTACTGCTGATCTTTTTGGCTATTAGGGAATTTCGTGCTAAACGTGAAAAGACTATATTGAGTGGGCTGTTTTTGTTGCTTTTTGTTGCGTGTGTTGGCGCGTCGTTTATGTATTCGCAGACGAAGAATCTTGGGTTTAGCGAAGTGTTGGCTTGGGGATCGATGGTGCCTTTGTATTACCTCTATGCTTATAAAAAGAATGAATGGATTGATAAATTCCTGAAGATTATTTTGATTGGTACGGTTGTTGCTGTTGTTATGGGCTATTTCCTTTATTTCTTTAAGGCTGAAACCAGGTTTATTGGGCCGTTCTTTAATACTTTGTATCATGCGCATGTTTGGCCGAATGCTTTTGCTCTGTTTTTGTTAATGACGTGGCCGGTCTTTTTGTTATTTTTTGAGAAGAAGGGAAAATGGGCCACTTCTATTTTGATTGGAATAGTTTTATCAGCATTGCTTTTGACTTACTCCAGAGGTGCTTGGATAGTGCTTGGTGGTCAATTGGTGCTTCTGTTTATATATTTCCATAAGAGGATTGATTGGAAAAAAGCTCTTTTGATACTTCTTGCCGGAGTTTTTGCGGTTGGGCTGTTTTGGCAGGCAAATACACTAAGATCACTCAATCATGATGTGATAGATGTGCAGGAACGTGTGACTTTTGGTAATAGTGAGAGTCTAACTTCAAAGCAGGAACGTATAGATTTTTGGATTGGGGCAATCGAGCTGACTGCAGAAAAGCCAATGTTTGGTTGGGGGCCATATAGTTTTAGACATGCTTATAACCCTATTCAGAAGACGTTCTTGGGGAATGCTGATCATCCACATAATCTATTTTTGAAGATATCGGCGGAGTATGGACTCGTTGCTTTGTTTGCATTTTTGGCATTCTTGACCACAATTTTGGTTACAGTAATAAAGAGATTCCCTACTTTATCAAAAGTAAAAAAGGATAAAGTATATATATTGTGTGTCGCCGTTGCGGGAGCATTTGCCCATAATCTGATTGATTATAATCTGAATTTCTTCGTAAATTTATTATTATTATTCTTGTTAATTATCTTTATCAGATCCTTGATAGTTGGAAGATCTGTAAAACTGAAGAAGGCATTTTTGGCTTTGATACTGGCTATTTTGATTGGAGCTTTTGCATTGTTCGAAGGATTTTTATTAGTTCTTTCTCATACAGTTGATGAATCATACCTTGAGTATTCATTCTTCCCACGTAATTATTATTTGAATGAAGCTGACGAAGATATTTCAACTAGAAGCTTTGAAGAGTCGTTGGAATTTTCTGAAAAGCAGGTGGAATTAAATCCTTTGGATGCACAGGGTTGGTATTTGCAGAGTGTGGTTTATTGTGATTTTTCACAGGAACTATTTAATCTTGAGCTCTGTCGTGCTAATTCATATAAAACTCTACAGTTAAATCCAATGAATGATTTTGTTTACTATCGAGATTATTTCAAAACTCTAAGTTGGCATAATTTTCCAAAATACGATGTGAATGTTTTTGTATCCGAGGCAGTTCCACTCCTTTTGGATTATTTTATATATGTAGACAACAATGTTCACTTCACTGCTTATACACCGAATGTGGAGGCCGCTTCTGAGCTTATTGATGTGATGCTCCCATATTTACCACAGGAACAGGCTAAATTCTTTGAAACAGAAAAATTTGAAATGCTAGAAGTTGCTGAATTATTGAGAGCAAATAAAACATTTTAACTATTAACTTAATATCATGGCGAAGAAAACAAGTTTAATTAGAAAAATTTATCTTTATCTGGTTACTGCAATAACTATTGTTATTTTGCTTATCGGATTTATTGGTTTAAGCAATTTGGTACTAAAGGAATATGTTTTGGATGTGAAGGGATGGCAAGAAACTGAACCGTACTGGGAATGTGAGCAACGTGGAGAGATTTACATAAAAGATGATATCGTTGCTGAACCTTTGGTAGAAGGTGAGCTAGTTGTTGAATCTGCTATGTCGGACGAGGAAATGAATAACTGTATTTCGGATGCAAAGGGAAAGCGTGAAAGTCAACGAATGAATGATATAAAACGTGATTTGGCACAATACCTAGCTATGATCTTGGTAGCTCTGCCTTTATATCTTTATCACTGGGGAGTAATTAAGAAGGAAAACGAATAATGGACTATAAAGCAGCAATGTTTGATTTTGATGGGACTGTAACCGCTGACGGGGTATATCGTCCTACACACGAAATGGTTGATGCGCTGGTTGCACTGGCGCACAAGATT
>JAOZTS010000056.1 GCA_029939035.1 Candidatus Altimarinota bacterium
CTTTCCTGCAGGATTTTCTTTGGATGGATTCTTGAAAAATGACCCTGAGGAGAAACCTGGGGGCTGGGTGTCGTATCTGTGTTGCTTGATTTGGTCGAGGACTTCTTTTCTTTGTTCCGGTGAAAGGTCAACAGGTTTTAATTTGAATGTTGCTTGTAGAACTATTTTGTCTGAATGTTTCAAGCAGCTTTCTCTATATTCATATTTGAGGTCTTTGTTTTTTAGGATTTTTATACATTCTGTTTTTGGGTCTAGGACTCTGCATTTTACTAGAATATCTGCCGTTTCCAGGCCATTACATCCCGCGTTTCCTCTTACAGCTCCGCCTATTGTGCCTGGTAATCCAATCCACTTCTCAAGTCCGTTTAGTTCGTGTTCTGCGGCAAATTTTATAAGTTCTGAGATTGTCACTCCTGCATCTGCTGTTACTTTGTCGTCATCTGCTGTTATTTTTTTTGTGTCAATTTTGATTACCAATCCTCGGAATCCTTTATCAGAGAATAGGATGTTGCTTCCTCCTCCTATGAGGAAACATGGTAAATTTTGGACTTTTGCATTCTCAATTAACCCAAGCAGTTCGTCTGTGGACTTTACTGCACAGAAAAAATCTGCCGGTCCGCCAATACGGAAAGTGCAGTGATTGCTTAATGGTTCGTCTTTTTTGCAGGTTTGGCTAATCATATGTGGAAAGGATAACATTTTTGCAATGCAATTCAAATTGACTTTGGCGGGAATTTTAAATAATATTCCGCTTGCTATTCAAATAGTACGAGCCACCTTAGCTCAGCTGGTAGAGCATCTGTCTTGTAAACAGAGGGTCATCGGTTCAAATCCGATAGGTGGCTCCATGCGATAAGTAGCGAGCTTTTAAGCGAGCGTGCGAATCGGATGGACCAGCTATGCCCTCAGGGTATAGCTGGCTCCAGAAGTGTTGTAAAGTTTTCGACAACACTTTTTTCATGTCTGATTATTGACTTTTAGTAGATCTTTTGTTATACTTTTAGTAGATCTTTACTTTAAATCATGAATACTTTAATTGTTTCTTCAAAGGAATTCCGAGCCTCGTTTCCAAAATATCAAAAATTAGTGGAAAGCGGGGTTTCTATAACCATTGTTAAGAGATCGAAGCCTATTTTCAAGATTGAACCGGTTGATTTGGAATATCAGCATGGCATTACCGATGCTATTCTTGACTATGAAAATAAAAAGGCGAAGAAATTCGTTGAATATAATGATGTATTTAAGAAATGAGACCTATATTCCATAAAAACTTCAAGAAATTCGTTCGAAAGATAAAGGACGAAGCTTTGTTTAGCCTAATAAAAAGCAAGGTTGACGGAGCTATAGAGAATCCAGCCAAGGGAAAGCTTTTGGAACAGCCATTTAGAAAACATAAAGTTCGAGGAATCTCATTTGACTATAAAAACAATTCTTATAGGATTGCTTATCTCCAAAACAAGAGGGAAAACGAAATTGCCTTTTTGCTTATTGATTCCAGGGAAAATTTTTACTCGAAACTGAAGAAGATTTTGTAAGGTTTGTGATATAATCTCGACCGAATTTAATAAAATTATTATGGCAAAAGATCATTCAATGGATGTGTCGGTACAGTTTGACTTTCAGGAGCTGAAAAACGCTGTGGAGATGACGAAGAAGGAGGCTTTTAACAGATATGATCTGAAGGATGCGGGGGTGGAGATTGAGCTTTCAGAGGATTTAGTAAAGGTTACTACGCAGGGCGAAATGCATATTGAGTCGATCTTTGGGATTTTGACAAAGAAGATGATCAGCAGGGGAGTTTCTCCAAAGATTTTGGAGAGGCAAGATGTACAGGAAATCGGCGGAATGAAGGTGAGACAGGAAATGAAATTGATAAAAGTTTTGGATCAGGATACGGCGAAGGCTCTTGCGAAAAAAATTCGGGATTCATATCCGAAGGCTAAGGCGTTGATTCAGGGAGAGACGCTCAGGGTTGTTGCTGCGAAAATTGATGATCTGCAGGCTATTATGCAGGATCTGAAAGAGGACGAGACGATACTGGTGCCGCTTGAGTTTGGGAATTTTAAATAAAAAGGCTAGTACACTGAGGTGAGCCATTTTGCGTATCTTGGCATTTCGCCTGTTGAGATACTGTCGAGGAGGGATTTTAGTTTGGCTGTGTATTTGCCCATGTTTCCTGTGCCGATAGTTTTTCTGTCTACTGATTGGATGTAGGCTATTTTTGCGGCTGTTCCTGTGAAGAATAGTTCGTCGAAAGTGTAAAGAGTTGATCGGTCGAATTCTTCTTCGCGGACTTCGAGGCCGATTTCGTTCTCGAATAATTCGATTGCTGAGCGACGTGTGATGCCGTTTAGGTTGTTTGCGTGGAGTGGTGGGGTGTAGACAACATTGTCTTTGATCCCGAAAATATTTGCTCCTGATGCTTCGCAAACTTTGCCGTCTCGGTTTAGAAATATCGCCTCCGCGTAGCCGTTCTGGAGGGCTTCGGTTTTTGCTAAAGCTGATGATGCGTAGGCTCCTGTGATCTTTGCTTTTGTCGACATCATGTCGTCGTCAAATCTTCTCCATGATGATATGCAGACGTCGAGTCCTTTTGAAGTATTGAAATAATCCTTGAGTGAAATCATGTAGATGGCTAGGTCGTCGTCCGGGTTGTCGAAACGTGGCGTTAGCGCGGTTGATGCGGCGTAGAGTGTTGGGCGAAGGTACATGTCTTCTCTGGCGTCATTCTTTTTTATTAGTTTGAAAATTAATTCTTCGAATTTTGGGTATGTGTAATTGAACTTCATCCCCAGGATTTTTGAGGCTTCTTTAAGTCTTTGATAATGATCTTTGAACCGAAAAAGATATAAATTTTTGTGAGTTCTGTTCCAATGCCCACGGATTCCAGTAAAACAACCTAAGCCGTATTGAACAGCTTTACATTGAATCGGAACTGTTGCTTGCTCGGATTTTACGATCTTTTTTCGTATGTAGGAAAAAGGGTATAGTTTGCTCATATCTTATTCTTCGTCTAGATATGCAAGATTCTTTCGTAGTCTCTTGCTTCTTTCCTGAATAATTTCAACGATTGTTCCAACTACGATACCTACTGTTGCACAAAGTGTTGTGTATAGTCCGATTCCCATTGCTCCATCAACATGATTTGGGAGAGCTCTGTACATTGCTACAAAATCGACTACTCCAACTGTTAATGCGACTACTCCAAGAAAAAGTGAGAACCATATAGTTATCCTTTTTATAAAGAGAAGTATGAATGCGAGAATTCCGATAGATACTTGGATCAATCCGTCTCCTCCCATACCTGATACAGCTTGAGTTGCGCTGCTTCCCCAAGGGAGGAATGCGCTAACAGCAAGTAGAATTGCCCCAAGAAGAGCTATAGTTCTTCCAGCTGTAAAGATTTGGTGTTTGCTCATAGGGTGAGTTTATTAATGAGTTTTTATCTTTGTTAAGTGTACTTATTGTTATTTCTTAATTCAAGATTAAATTGGCTTTGCTTGGAGGGGGTATGTTCGGTATAATCCCTCTTGAAAATTGTGGGTGGGTATCAGAGTGGTCAAATGAGATGGGCTGTAAACCCATTGGCTCCGCCTACGGGGGTTCGAATCCCTCCCCACCCACCATTTTTAATCTTCTAGAAGTAAATGCGATAAATTATGTTCCCCGAGTAGCTCTTTGAGCTTTTCCTTTTCTGTTTTTTTCATTACTTGGTTTTATTGGCCTCAATGTGATCTCGTTATCGCTAACTGAGAGCGCGAACCAACCATTTCTGCATAGACTGTGGTATTGCTTTGGGATAGTGATTTGTTTGTTTTTAGAGATTTTAATTAGCTTCATATTTTTCTTTTTTAATTGTTGTATTTCAAAAATTTTGAAATTTTGAAAATTACAGGAAAGAATTCTAACAAGGCTACGTTAAATATTCTTAAAAAGATTCTAAAATTTCTATATTGGGTCGGTCTGGGCCGTTTCCTTCGAGGCCTGGGACTTCGAGGATCCATGGGAGATCTTTTAAGTGGGGAGTTGCGGCGAGGTTTTTGAAGGCTTGGAGGCCAATGAGGCCTTGGCCGAGATTTTCGTGGCGATCTTTTTTTGAGTTGAATGGGACTTTTGAATCGTTGATGTGGAGGACTGTGAGATTTTCGAGGCCAAAGGATTTTTCACATTTTTCTGTGAAATTTTTGAGTTCTTCTGGTGTGAAAGTTTCGAGGAGGCCCGCGCCGAAGGAGTGGGCCGTATCTATGCAAACTTTGATTCGTGGGTGGTTAGCAGCGCGGAACATTTCGCCTATTCCTTCTATGGTTGTTCCTATTTTACTTCCTCCTCCTGAGGAGTTTTCCATGATCAAGTTTGCCTTGCCTGGTGCGTTTTCTAGGGTTTTGAGCATTCCTTTGACTTGTCGTTTGTATGCTTCTGGTTTGGTTGAGTTTTTGTATGAACCGAGGTGAAAAACTAGACCTTCTGCTTCTAAGAGATTGGTGATTTGGAGATGGGTTGAGAGATTGTTTATGGATTTTTCGTAAAGCTCGTCGTCGGGGGTCGCTAGGTTTACTAAATAGCTGGCGTGGAGGAATACTTGTGAAATTTTTGAGCGGGATTTTTCTTTTAGGAATTCGTTGATGGTTTCTTGGGATGGGAGAGAGGACTGCCATTGTCTTGGGGATGCACCAAAAATTTGGATGCATTTTGCTCCAATTTCTTCAGCATTTTTGAATGCGTTTTGGACTCCTCCCGCTGTTTTTACATGAGCTCCTATTACCACTTTAGTGCTTTTACATCTTCTGGATCATCGCCGTGCTTGCAAATGTAGTCTTGATGTTTTGTGATGTGCGCTCTGAGTTCGCGTAGGATTTTGTCCTTCTTCTTGGCAATTGATTTGTTGTGCTTTGCTCCTTCTTTGACGAGATTGATTGCGAGGTGGTAACAGCTAACTCCATTGATAACTTTTAGGTCGAATGGCGTTGTGGTTGAACCTTCTTCGCGGTAGCCGTGGAGTGTGAATCTGTCGGATGTTGTGTATGGCCATAGGATTTGTTCGACGTCGTTGACGTATCCGTGATAGTTGAAGACAACTGGTTTGTCTTTTGTGAAAAATTTGTTTACTCCTGCTTCTGTTTGGCAAACTCCATCGTGATAGTAATCACCGAGTCCTATGGATGTTAGCTCTGAAACATTTACGTATCGTATTTTGAGTTCTGGCGCGATGTCTTTACACATTTTGACGGCGAAGAGAGCTTCTTGGGTGAGGTAGTCACCTGCTGATGCAAGGACTACGTCAGGATTTTTGCTACCTTCTTTTCCGCCTACCCATTCCCAAATGGCAATCCCGTGTTTGGCTTGTTTCTCAGCTTCTTTGAGTGTGAGCCATTGTGGAAGAGGTCGTTTTCCTGCGACGATTACGCAGATTTTATCCTGCGAAGTCATTGTTTCTTTGACGGCAACTAGCATGCTGTTTACGTCAGCCGGATAATAGATTTGGCAGAATTTTCCGTGTTTTTGTAGAATACTTGATACGAAACTTGGGTTTTGGTGGGAGAATCCGTTGTGGTCTTGCCTCCAACCGAGACTTGAGTTGATATAAACTGCAGAGGCCACTGGCTTTCTCCAAGGGACCCTGAATGCTTGTTTTAGGAATTTTGCGTATTGATCAACCATACTGGTAATGATCGTCGTGAAAGCTTCATAACTCACTAGCACTCCGTGGCGTCCTGTTAGCAAATAGCCTTGATACCAACCTTGAAGTGTATGTTCTGAAAGCAATTCCATTGCCCTTCCGTCCGGCGAAAGATGTTCGTCTGTGGGTGAAAGTGGCCACATGTAGGCTCTTTTTGTTTTCTCAAAAATCGCTGATAACTTGTTTGATTCGAGTTCATCAGGACAGAATAGACGGAAATTTTTCTTGTTTTCTCCGAAAATATCTCGGAAAAGTTTTCCCGCTTCGAGCATACTTGAGGCTTGAACCTCTCCTCGTTTTTTAATTTTTACTGCGTATTTTGAAAGGCGTGGGATTTTGAGTTTCTTGTACTGTGAGCCACCTATTGCGTGCTTGCACATTCCCATTCTGTAGTTACCTTTTGGTACGAATTGCATCACTTCTTTTTTTGGTCGCCCTTTTTCGTCTACTAATTCGTTTACGCGATAGCTCTTTAACCATTTGTTGACTGCTTTTAGTGCGTCTGGATCTTTATTTGGGTGATCGATAGGAATTCCGTGAGCGTGGAATGATCCTTCGACTGCGTGTCCATGATATTTGTGAACACCCTTCCATCCTTTTGGAGTTCTCAGCAGAATGACCGGCCATTTTGGTTTTAATACAGCCTTTTTCGAGCTTCGTGCTTTTTTCTGAACTGCTCGTATCATCTTGTAAGCTTTCTCTGTTGCTGCTAACATTTTCGCTTCAACATTTGGTCCTTTTACTATTAATGGTTCGTATCCGTATCCAATGAACAAGTGTGTGAGTTCTTCGTCGCTCATTGTTCCGTAGAGTGTTGGATTTGAAATTTTGTATCCGTTAATATGGACAATTGGGAGAACTGCTCCGGATGTTTTTGGGTTCAAAAATTTATTACTGTGCCAAGCTGCTGCTATTGGTCCTGATTCTGCTTCTCCGTCTCCAATTGCTACCGCTGTGATAAGATCTGGGTTGTCGAGGACTGATCCAAATGCTGTTGAGAGGCTGTAGCCGAGCTCTCCCCCTTCGAGAATCGAGCCAGGTACTGTTGGAGTTACGTGGCTTGGGAAAGGGCTATGTGGCCAGCTGAAGTCTTTTACAATGTTGCCCATTCCTTTCTTGTTGACTGGGTATTTTTTGTAAAATTTATCCAACGTTCCTTCTGCAAAAAGGTTTGCGAGGATAGCTGGAGCTCCGTGTCCCGGACCTGTAACGAAAAGCATTTTGCATTTATGTTTCGAAACCAAGTAATTCATACTCGCATAAATGAAGTTCAATCCTGGGACTGTTCCCCAGTGACCAAGAATTCTTGCTTTGAAATGCTTAGGTTCTAATTTCTCTTCAAGAAGGAAATTTTCTTTCAAATAAAGTTGGGCTGCACCAATATAATCAGTGTATCGAAGGTATTTCTTCAACCACTGCACAGCTTTTGGGTTTACTTTAGCCATAAGAATGAAGTTTATAAAAGTTTTCTATGAAAATTTTATCATAGAATGGTTTATTCGTGAATGTGATGTCGGACTGTTTATCTTGTAAAGATGAAACTGGTTAC
>JAOZTS010000057.1 GCA_029939035.1 Candidatus Altimarinota bacterium
GCTTTCTTCTTTGGTACAGCTTTTTTCTTCGCTGCCACCTTCTTTTCCTTAACTTCCTTCACCTCTTTAACCGCCTTAGCCTTTTCCGCAGGAACCAATTTCTCTAAAAGAGAGATTATTTTGTCCAGCTTTGCACTCATCTCATTATGTTTTTTGCCTGATTTATCAGATCTATCGGGTCTATCAGAACCTCCTCCTTTGCTAAAACAAATACTACAAAGAACTGGCTTGCCTCCACTTGGTTTAAAAGGGACTTCGCAATGCTTTCCACAATCAGCACAAGTCGCGCTATGCATTTGTCTATCACCTCTATCGTCTCGCCCTCTATCTCTCCCCCTATCTCGTCCTCTATCACGCCCACCATCACGTCCTCCACCACCTTTTCTATCTCCTTTTGGATTACGATCTCCTGTGAAGCAATCACTGCAATATATAGGTTTATCGCTTGTTGGTTTAAAAGGGATTTTGCAATCACGCCCACAATCAGCACAAGTTGCATTGTGCATTTGTCTGTCCTCTCTATTGTCACGACCTCCTCCACCTCTAGATGAATATTTCTGTTTATAATTTCCCATAATGTGTTTTATATAAGTGATAAGACAAAAACACTATCCTTATTCCTATTGAAAGGCAAGGGGGAATGGGTGTTTCTAGGGAAAGCCCCGAAACTTGACAAGCCCGCCGAATAGTCCTATGGTGAAAGACAATTCGTAACCAAACCAACCATGAAGAAAACAACATTCATTCTATTTATGGCCTTTGCGATACTATTCACTGCATGTTCTAGTAATTCTCAAACTATTGTAAGCGACGACAAAGAATGCGAGGCAGACAATCAGTTAATCCTTTCAAAAGGAAAAGGTGGATATACAGCACAATTATGCGGAGATGATAAAAAATCTGACTTTGGAGATCCTTATATCTACAATGATCACCAGTTTTTCTATATGTACGGAGACGCGCCTGGATATGCAAATAAAATTCTAATCCACAATTCAGAATCTGGAGAATATATTTTAGCAACTGAAATGTTTTGGTCACCAAACCAAACATATAATGTTAACAGCTCGAACAATTCTGACGGTTTTGCAGCAGTATTGAATAAAGAAACTGGTATTGGTGCTGATTACACAATTGAAGACAGCGAAGTAAAGATGACAGTAAATGGTAAAGAATTCACAAAAAAAGAAGTAACAGAAGGAAAGGCTCAGAATTACGAGCAAATATTTGATTGTCACTTCAAGATGTTCCCATACGAAGAGGGGAAAGAAGAAGTTGCCGAATTCTATTTAGCTGACTTTCCTGAAAAAATCATATGTTTTGACGATCTATATTCGGAAGATGCAAAAGCAACCGGATACATTGATCTGATCAATAATGAATATATGAGCTTTTAATCAATCTTTTCCTCAACTTCAGCCAACTCTTTACCTAGGAAGTAGGTTAGGGCTGTTCTGATGACAACCAAGGCTGCTAATTGGCCAAGAGTGGTCCATGTTGGCTTTACAACAGTACGGATCACGTCCACAGCTAGGAAGAATTCTAATGCTAGGACGATCTTTGTCATGAAAACTTTTCTGGACTTGTACATATAATAATTCTGATTCTTCTTTGTATTTTTGGAAAAGAATCCACTCAGTAAATATATGATAGCGGCAAGGCCACCCCAAGTAACTGCGAGCAGACCAGCTGCATCAAAAAAGACACTGATATAGTTCACACCTATCTGTAAAATATTTTCTAAACTTTCAACTAACATAATTATTAATTAGATCACAATATTATAGCATAAATTGCCCAAAAATAGTAAGATAAAACCGCTTAAACAAAACAACTATGAAAAAACTCATTCTACTGTTACTTATCTTCTCATTCACTTCCCAGTTTGCATTTGCCGTAGATCTGACCAATCTTGGAGAACCAGACGAAATCGAAATCATTGAAAATCCTGATGGAAGCATCGAATACAGACAAAAATACAAACTCTACGAGCTAATTGAGATTCCAACAGAGTGGTTCGAAAGAGACACATTCGGCTATGAAAATCCAATCCTTGATGATAGCCACATCCAGAGCCCAGCAGAAATTTCACGAGACCCTGCCATAATTGGATCAAATGTTCTCTTAGCAATCCTAATATTCTTATTTGTAGGAATAGCATGCTTCCTTTTCAATAACGTAATCGAAGCGCACGGCGACGAAATCAATAGATTTACAAAAAAAATCCCACTCTTAAACCTTTTCGAAAAATCAAAGCTAAAGAAAAATTCGATCATGAGAAAGGCATTTCTGTTATTGCTTCTTGTGCTTTTTGGCCTAGTAGCCGCCCACATTACACCTGACTTTAATCTGTTCGAACAAGAGAATTTGGGGATTTTGATAATCACAGTAGCCGCAATTGTTATAGCAACATATACAAAAGACCTGATGCGGTTCTTCATTGCACGAAGGTGGAATTGGGAAGCATTTTTCAAACCAAACGTTCTCGGCTTATTTCTCGCCATTATATGCGTTGTGCTCAGCAGGCAGTTAGCAATCCCACCTGGATACTTGTTTGGGATTCCAATGGGATTATTCATATTCTCTAAGAGATTTGCGAAAAGCGAGGGTAAATTCGAATACTATGGATTAACATGGATGTTCCTAATGGCAATCGCAGCATGGTTCATCACTCCTTACACAGCCGACTATGAGGTAGCACACGATCTATTCAACCTTTTGTACGTAATCCTTCTCGAAGGAGTTTTCTTTGAATTATTCCCACTAACATTTCTACCGGGAGCCGCAATATTCAAATGGAGCAAAGTAGCATGGGCCAGCCTATTTGGATCAGTATCGTTCTTGCTTCTTCATTCATTATTCAATCCAAACAGCACATTTTCAGCAATCAACGAAAGCCCACCAACTACTAACACCCTCATAATTCTCGGAGCATTTGTAGCAGTAAGCTTCATCGTTTGGGGAATTGCAAGGTTGAGATTGAAACTAAAACAAGCCTAGAGGTTAAAGAGAAGACCAATAATTATTATCCCAAAAGTAACCAATCCAAAGAAGATTGCGAGTAGTTTGAGCTTCATCACCCTTTTTAAAATAATTGCTTCAGGTAAAGATAGCCCAGCAATAGACATCATGAGAGCCAAAGACGTTCCAAGAGGCACTCCATTTGCAGTTATGCCAAATATCATAGGCGCAACTGTTGAACAACCGGCATATATTGGAACACCAACAAGCGCTGCAATTGGCACTGACAAGAATTTATATTCCCCCAAGTACTTCATGAAAAAGTCAGCAGGCAAGTAGCCGTGGATCAACGCTCCAACTGCGATTCCACCGAGCACATAAGGCGCTAATTTTTTCAAAGTTCTGCCACCCTGCCTAAATGCGAATATAAATTTTTCCTTCAATAACTTCGGCAAAACTTTTGCATCAGCACCTTCACCGTTCTTCTCCAAAATAATATATTTCTCCATATTCATTGATCCCAAAATCAGCCCTCCGATAACTCCCAGGATAATTCCAGAAATCGCATAAAGAATCGCTAACTTCCAACCAAACAACCCACCCATTATCACAAACGCCACTTCATTCACCAACGGAGAAGTAATGAGAAAAGAGAATGCAATACCTAGCGGAATCCGAGCTTTAATAAATCCAAGAAATATTGGAATAGAAGAGCACGAACAAAAAGGTGTCACTGATCCAAAAAGAGCAGCTAATAAATTCCCACTCCCAAATCTCGCCTTACTTAGCCGTTTTTTGATCGACTCAGCAGGGAGAAAAGTACTGATAAATGTGATTATAGAAATCACGATGAAGATCAGAAATAGAATTTTCAAAGTGTCATATATGAAAAAGTGGAGAGCAATAGACATCGCTCTTTCCGCCTCTAAACCAATCAGATCATAAACAACAAAATTTGCAAACCATTCAAACATGTATATAGAAATTATAGCTAGCAAATATTATCCTATTTGTTGGTCTGGAACAACATTATTGAAAAAATGAGCAAGTCCACGTGTGTCCTCATGATCAAGAGGATGGTGGTGGCGTCTTCTGGCGATTTTAAATTTATTTACTCCCTCTAATGCAAGATCAATAATATCTTCTCTCTCTGCAAGCTTAGCACCTTTATTATTACATTGATTACGAAGTCGAGGATCCAATCCACCAATGTCTGGGGAGACCAAGCAATCAAAATCACCTGCAGGAACAGGAGCACCCACTAATTCATCACTACCCGAAGCCATTTCTTCATAGCCACAATAGCACTTGTAGCACTCTCTTTGATCATTTCTACTGCACTCCATATTCAAAAATAACAGCATTTGATCAACGCGATCTCTAAACTGACTTAGAAATTGCCAAGTTGTATGTTGGTTTAATGGAACCACCAAATCAAAGTCCTCAAAAGCCCGTCTATATTCATCCACACCTCCAAATTCACCACGACGACCTCCAACAAATCGAATACATGAAGCGACTGTCGTTAACTCAGGAAAATGTTCACGTACAACAGAAAGCAAACTGTCGTGTGTAATTGTCACGTGATTATCAACACCATATTTAGCCCCACTATCAGCCAGAGCGTGCAGTACCTTCATTTCAGTTTCAAACCTAGGATCGTTTGCGACATCAAAAGTAGTTTCACGAAAGCGGAGCCCTCCATTAAAAGGAACAGCAAAAGGATAACCTTCAGCATTGTATAGCCCAATAGTTCTAATAAGATCGTCAGAACTCAGCCATTCCTTTCTACCACCACTTAGTGGACTACTGGTTCCTTCATATGGGAGTAAGGTAAAGTCTATATCAGGACATTTCTTTACCAACTCATCTGCGCTATTCATAGCAGACGCACATCCATAACCAATAGGATCTCTAAATGGTATTTCCGTACACGAAGCATCTAGCGCTCCGAACTCAATTGTTAGTGGTTTTGGCATATTTAAGTTTACAAGAGAGATAATTAACCACTTTTTGAATCAAAAGACAAGTGCTAATCAGCACAAATCTATGTATATTAAAATCATGAATAATCCAATAGACATACTCATCACAGAGCACGAACTCATCGACAAGCTTTTAAGGGTCCTGCAGGATAGGCTTTCTACCATGAAGGCAACGAGAGAAATTGATAATCAAATCATTGATATCACTGCAGACTGTTTCGAAACCTTTATAAATAGGGTTCACCACTGGAAAGAAGAGAACGTTTTATTTACTGAGCTCTATAAAAAAGATCTGACAGATAAGCATCGAGGAATTATAGATAAACTTTCACAGGAGCATGTGGTAGGTAAAAAACTGGTTTACAAGATCGTAGAGGCAAAGCACAAATACGAAACAGGAGAAAAATCTGGATTTGATGATATGTTAGAATATTTGGAAAAATTCATTGCACTCTATATTCCACATTTAAGATTCGAAAACACAGAGTTTTTCCCAGAGGCCCTTCAATACTTTAATGAAGAAGAAATTCAACATCTAGACGAATTATTCAATCAAGTCGAATCAGAAGCAGTCATCAGAAACTACAGCCTCATCCTGGATGGTCTAGAAACGAAATAAAACTCTTCTATTTTGCGTATAATAAAATGGACGTAAATTAATTTTCCTATTAATAAAATAAATAAACAATCAGACTCGCAGTTAGTAGCATTGACACTCGAAAATGCCGACGACTTCATATTCATAATAAAACGCTACGAAAGGCAGTTATTTGTTTATATCAAGCGGTTGATGAAGATGTCAAGCGATGATGCGGAAGATATTTTGCAAGAAGTATTCATAAAAACTTACGAAAATTTAAACGATTTCGATCAAGATCTAAAATTTTCAAGTTGGATCTACAGGATTACATACAATCATACGATCAGCTATTACAGGAAGAACAAAGCGAAAATGCAGACACTTTCACTCGAGGATAACGAGATATTCCTCGAAAAATTAAGATCAGAATTCAACCTCACAGAAAACGTCGACAAGAAAATGCTAAAAGAAAAAGTTCAAAAATTCTTACAAAAGTTAGACAAGAAATACAGAGACGTCCTGATACTGAAGTACCTGGAAGACAAAGATTACACAGAAATTTCAAATATCCTGAGGAAGCCGATGGGGACAGTAGCAACATTGCTGAACCGAGCGAAAGACAAATTCCGTGAGATCCTAAAAAATAACCACTTTAAATATGAGTAAAAAAGATTTATCAAAATCAGTACTCGATAAAATAAAGAAAGACCACATCAAACCAAAATCAAAGTGGGAATTCTTGCTCAAGGATTATGTGTTTTGGGGATTATTTGGGATTTGCATAGTAATTGGAGGAATGGTTGCATCAATGATGATATTTAAAGTACATATTCATGACTGGGAATTGCACAAACCGCTTGGGGAGAGCTTCTTTAACTTCCATCTGAGGGGAATGCCATACTTCTGGCTATTACTCCTAACTGGTTTTATCTTCGTTGCTGACTACAATTTCAAGCACACAAAGAAAGGTTACAAGTACAGCTTGCCATTAGTGGTGTTGGCTACGATTTTAGCGAGCATTATATTAGGATTCGCATTATTTGGAATGGGTGTGGCAAAAAGTATGGATGAAAAGGCACTGCAGAATTTACCATTTTATAAAGAGATGACATTGGATAAAAAGATTGATTATTGGTCCCAGATTGAAAAAGGATTAATAGGGGGTGAGATTACAAATATCAACGATGACAAAGTTGAGATAAAAAGTTTCAAAGGTGATATTTGGGAGGTAAATACCGATATGGTTCCAAAGGATATGTTGGATAAATTGGAAGAAGGAATGATAATAGGCGGGTTTGGTAAAAAGGGCGAAAAGGGTGTGTTTGATGCGGAAAAAATCAAACCATGGAAAGGGAATTTCATAAATATGAAAGAAAAAGATGTTTTATTGCGTACCATCTAGTGCAAGCTTGTTACGAAAAAACATCTAACCAAAAGATCATGACTATCAAGTCAAAACTCACAGTCCTTTCTCTATTAGTTGCCGTATTAGCAACATCACTCGCGACTGTCTCTGCTTATGCAGACGAAGGCGAAATGATGGATAAAGCTCAACTCCAGCAAAAACTGCAGGAGGGGAGGGAAGCAATGGAAAATGGCGACTACAATACAGTCGCAGAAATGTACCAAAACAGAACCGGGGAAGAATTGTCG
>JAOZTS010000003.1:0-10012 GCA_029939035.1 Candidatus Altimarinota bacterium
GGTTCGAATCTACTTTAGCTTTTAGGGTAAATCCAGATTGAATTGGAACTGCTATTTTTATATTCTTTGCTTTTGTAATGTGTGTATAAATAGGAAAATCTCTAATGTATGGATCCAATTTCATTATTTTATTTTTCAATAGATCTAGCTCCTCTCGCAGATCTTGTATTCCTGCAAATGGGTTTAATTCTACAAAAGCTTCACCAAAAATGAATGTCCCTGCCCTTCTAAGTCTTATTTTGTTCACCTTGGTAATTATGTCTTTCTCTTTTCTAAATTCCCTGCGAATTTTTCGCACTAATGATGGATTGTCCCAATAATCGAGCAAGAAAAACAGTGACTCTTTTGCACTTGAGAGCCCAACCTTCAAAATTACAATTGCTATCAAAATCGTCACCACGCTTTCTACGTATGGTATTTGCTGGTAGTTGGCAACAATTGAGACCAGGACTATAAATCCTGCATAAATATCCATTTTCTTGTCTCTTGCATTTGCTATCAGGGATAGCGAATTTGCCTTTTCTCCTGCATTTCTTAATCTTTTATACAATCTGATTGAGAATATAATCGCAATTATCGTAGCTGTTATCGCGAATGGTTTGTGTGCGGCCTCTTTCATTACTCCAATGTTGCCAATTGCCTTACTCAAAATTGCATATCCTGCGTAAATCGTTCCAAGTGAAACAAATAATGCAGCGAATGTTTCTATTTTATAATATCCATATTCAAATTTTTTGTTGGCACTTTTTCGTGACAACCTCAACCCGAAGTACGAGGCAAAAAGCCCTAGTGTATCAGCAAAAGTCGATATCGCATCTGCTATGATCACAGTCATTCCAGTTAGCAACCCTGCTCCTAATTTGATAAACCCAAGCAGTAAAAGGTACCCCATTGCACTTCTCGATACTTTCTCACCTTCCTTTAGCGCACTTTTGTTCATAAGCTCATTGTATTAAAAGAACCAATTCCGAGCAACTCTTTAATGCAAATACCCCCATTTTAGCTTTACATTTTCCCGTTTATAAATATACTTAGTCCCGGTTAGTTATATGGCCTACAAAACATATTATTTAATTTAATATACCATGAAGAAATTCTTTGTAACCCTAGCTCTTCTAAGCATGGCTTCTGTTCTATTCGCAGGATGTTTACCTGCAACAGAAGAAGCTGCTGATGACGTTGCTAATGATGTTGCTGAAGAAGTAGCAGATGATGCTGAAGTGGTTGAACCTGAAGTAGCTGATGAAGATGCTGCTGAAGAAGAAACTGCTGACGACGAAGCTACTGAAGAAGAAGTAACAGAAGAAGATGCTGCTGACGAAACTACTGAAGAAGTAGAAGAAGAACCAGCTGCATAAGGTAAGAACACAAATCTATAAAAGACGGAGCCTATCGTGTATTGTACACAAGGTTCCGTTTTTTATTATGTAAGTTATTGAGACATGAAGATATTAGTTACAGGTGGAGCAGGATTTGTAGGAGTTAATTTGTGCAAGAGGTTGCTAAGTGAGGGGGCGAAGGTAACTTGCTTGGATAATTTTTATACCTCCTCTGAGAAGAATTTGGAGATTCTGCGTGGAGATAGTTTTGAATTTGTGAAGCATGACCTAATTGATCCACTGCCAGAGTCAATATTGAGTGGCGAGTTTGACCAAATATATCATTTGGCTTGTCCAGCTTCGCCCCCTCACTACCAAAAGGATCATATCTACACGCTGAAAGTTAATTTTATTGGGGCTTTGAATATTTTGGAATTAGCAAAGGAGCAGGGTGCGAAAATTCTCTATACTTCTACATCTGAAGTTTATGGAGATCCTGAAGTTTCCCCTCAAAACGAGGAATACCGAGGAAGTGTAAATCCGCATGGGATTCGAAGTTGTTATGACGAGGGCAAACGCGCAGGAGAAAGCCTTTTTATGAATTATTTCAGGCAGTACGATCTAGGGGTGCGAATAGTCAGGATTTTTAATACTTATGGCCCTTATATGGATCGTGATGATGGGCGTGCAGTTTCCAATTTCATTGTTCAAGCGTTAGAGAGCAAAGACATTACAATTTATGGAGATGGGACGCAGACTCGTAGTTTTCAATATATTGATGATCTTTTAGAGGGAATGATTCGGTTCATGAACTCTGAGGACAATTTCCCTGGCCCTGTAAATATTGGCAATCCACATGAAATTACAATTAAGGAATTGGCAGATACTGTAATTTCACTTACTGGGGCAAAGTCTCAGCTGAAATTTTCTGAGCTTCCAAAAGACGACCCCCTCCAGAGAAGACCTGATATTTCGCTTGCTAAAGATAAGTTCGATTGGGAACCAAAAGTTGGCTTGGAAGAAGGCCTAAAAAAGACAATTGAGTATTTCACTTAAGTAGTATAAATTGGTCGCGATGGGAAACATATTTATTCTAATCAGTATTGCTTTTAATGTTGCAGGCCAGACTGTTCTTAAGACTGGGGTGAACAAGCTTGGAGCATTGGTATTTAATTTCGGAAGTATCTTCAAGGCGTTTACTTCGCCTATGGTGCTTGGAGGGCTGTTTTTGTATCTGATTGGAAGTGTTTTCTGGATTTTGGCTCTATCTCACAAAGATTTGAGCTATGCATATCCGATGCTAAGTCTCGGCTATATTGCCATAATTCTTGTATCCTGGGGATTTTTGGGAGAACAGGTCACCTTAGTTAGAATTCTGGGGGTTATGTTTATATCATTTGGAATAATACTTGTATTTAAAAGCGCATGAATAAATTTGAAAAAGTTTCAATTGTAATTCCTATTTATAATGAAAAGGAAACTTTGATTGAGCTCTTGGATGCTGTTGAAAAGGCAGATTTACCAGAGGGAATGACTCGTGAAATTATTCTTGTTGATGATTATTCAACGGATGGCACTAGTGATGTCCTCAGGCCATTAGAAAATAAATTCAAAGTTTTTTATCATAAGGAAAATAAGGGTAAAGGTGCGGCTCTTCGCACAGGATTCAATGAAGCAACTGGAGACATTATTATCATTCAAGATGCGGACCTTGAATATGATCCGAGGGAATACATAAAGCTTTTGACTCCTATACTCGAGGACAAGGCTGATGTGGTTTATGGATCAAGATTTATGGGAGGTGAGCCACATAGAGTTCTTTTGTATTGGCATTCTTGGGGAAATAAGACCCTGACTTGGTTGAGCAATATGTTTACCAATCTGAATCTGACTGATATGGAGACTTGTTACAAGGTTTTCACTAGTGAGGTTTTGAAGAAAGTTTTACCGAAGCTGAAATCCAACCGTTTTGGTTTCGAACCTGAGTTTACTGCTCGAATATCCAAAGCTCGTTTTAGAATTTTTGAAATTGGAATTTCTTACTACGGACGAACTTATGATGAGGGTAAAAAAATTGGATGGAAGGATGGTGTTGCGGCATTTTGGCATATAATTAGATTCAATTTATTTGGTTAACACGCGGCAGCGATATGAAAAAAGGATTAGCTCTTACATTTTTGATCGCTATTTTGGTTTTTGGCGCTTTTTTGCGCCTTGGCCATTTAAATGACGAGAGTCTTTGGTTGGATGAGGGAATTACTTATTACAACAGTACGGCTTTGGATTACGCTGGTGTTTGGGACAAAACTGCTGAGCTGGATCAGTCCCCTCCTGGCTACTATTTCATCATGCATACTTATTTGAATGTATTTGGTGAAAATGAATTTGGATTCCGTTTGATCCCTTTGATATTTGGAGTCCTATCGATTCTGTTTTTGTATTTGCTGATGGCTGAGATGTTTGATCGGGAGTCCGGCTTGATATCCGCCTTCTTACTGGCTGCTAATCCATTTCATATTGGATTCTCAACCGAGAGCAGAATGTATGTACTGCTGGGACTATTTGCGCTTATGGGCTTCTATTTTTTGTATAAGGCTTTGAAGTCTGATGGCGCTGGGTGGATTTACTGGTTGCTGTTTATACTGTCCTGTATTTTTGGGCTTTATACTCACAACTTCTTCGCATTTGTGCTTCTGGCTTTTGTCTTTATTTTCTTGTTGTTGATTTGGGATTCTAATAGGAGACTTGTGAAATTCTTTTTGGGCATAGGAAGTGTTGCTTTAGTAGTGGCTTGTTACCTCCCTTGGCTTCCTAATTTTTTAAAACAGATGGAGGTTGAGAGATATTGGATGGCGCCGAATGCAGTTTCAAATTTGAAAGAATACTTTTTAGATTTTTCCAATGGCAACTCATATATCCTTATTGGGTTCTTGGTACTTGCTGCAATTGGTGTGATTTGGGCGATGTTCAGAAACAGTATTTTTGCCTCTCTGTCTTTGGTTTTGTTTTTAATAATTGGTATTGGAGCTCCTCTCACATATTCGTTGAGCTTTGAGCCGATCATGAAGATTCGCTATATGGTTTTCCTAGTGCCTTTTTGGCTGGGACTTGTAGCCTTGGGGTTGAATGCTGTACGAAAGCTCAGCCTAGTCGTCCAAACTGCCATTATTGTCCTGGTAATTTACACCTGGGTCCCGTGGCAGGCATCTGCATTCCCCATCGAGTATGGAGAAGACTACCGCGGACTGGTAGAAGTTGTCTTAGAAAATCCTGCTCCTGTCGTTGTTCATTCTCCTTCAATCACACATGTGATTAATTTTTATAATCGAGGAAGATTTGATCTATTGCCGTTCCCTTTTAGTGATGATCTGAATGAATACAACATCGATGAAAACGATAAATCCAAATTTCGTGATTTAACTCGTGGTCTTGAGTCGTTTTATTTGGTAATAACCCATTCACATGAAAACCCACATGGCTTGTTGTATGTGTGGAGTGATGAATATTGTGATTCCAGTGTAGGAATAGACGTCCAGGGAATGGAGGTCCACTACTTTGATGGGTGCAAATAATTTACTCCCAAACTTCCACCTTTTCTTTGACCAATTCTGTCTCTCTGATTGTTTTGTGTGATCGATCTTTTCGAAGAAGGGCCATGTGCTTTTTGAGTTGGCTGATCAATCTGTCCTTTGATAGATCTACGGCCTTTGTGATGTCGTGGCTTACTTCTTTTGCCACTATTGTTTTTGTTGGAAGTATCAAACAAAACTCAACTTCGAATGCATCATGTTTTTCAAACTTTTCAATGGTTGCTTTTAGGATGTGTGCATCATCGGCAAACTTTGTTAGCAAGTTTGCTATTGCCGGTGTTTTTTCGCTTACGTACTCCTTAAAAGCTCCTTCCTCTCGCTTGGAGAGATTCTGTAGAAAGAATGTGACATCCATAGATTTCTGGTTAGAGATTTGTACTTTCATAATATACGATTTTTCGCATTTTGGGTATTGCTTAATTTTTCATTTTATGCTATTATATATATGCATTTGAGAGATGGAACTTCGGTTTTATTTCCCACTTGCACTCTGGCCTTCACCTTTACGACTTCGGTTGTAATAGTGGATCCCAGCCCTCCGATATCCCTTTGATGACTTCGGTCATTGAGAGCCTATCGGCCCGGTATCCTTCTGATGACTTCGGTCGTCAAGAGTTTACCACCCGAAAGACCGCTACTAGCAATCGCTTCTAGCGGTCTTTCATTTATTATGATAAAATCTTCGCAAGTCTTAACCTCATTTTTATGGATGTCGATAAAGTTCCTGTCCTGGGAAGAATCAACAGGACGCTAAATGTTCTGATGATTAATTTCATTCTACTCGCTGTTGTATGTGTAGTGCTTGGAATTATTATCCCTTTCTATCCTCAAGTTCTCGATCTTTTCGTTGCTGCTCTGTTGATTGTTTCTGCAGTTATCTTGTTGAATATTGCTTATAACATTCATACTTATAAGAGTAAGTATATGAAATACTTTAAGTAGATTTTCACTAGACAACAAAATAATTAAGAGTAGTATTTCGCCAAATAGTTTTAAGAACTATATATGGAGATATATCTTGCATTAGGAATATTTGCCGTTGCTTTCGCGCTCATAGCTTTCGAAGTCTTTGATAAGTCATTGATTGCGCTGTTTGGTGCACTCTTGATGGTCATTTTGGGCGTACTCTCTCCAGAGGAGGCGATAGCGGCAATTGAGTTTGAGACTATACTCCTCTTGCTTGGGATGATGATCCTGGTGAATATAGCCTCGAAGAGTGGGATATTTGAGTGGTTGAATGTGAAAATCGCTGCATTTACGAAGGGGAACCCTCTATTTATATTTCTGTTCTTTTCAATTTTGACCGCTATCCTCTCTGCGTTTTTGGATAATGTAACTACGGTTATTTTGATTGTTCCTTTGACTATTCAATTGGTTCGAGGAATGGGAAAAGATCCAAAACCTTATATAATGGCGGAGATTTTCTTTTCAAATATAGGTGGTGCGCTGACTCTGATTGGTGATCCTCCAAATATCATTATTGGTGGAGCAACCGGTTTTTCGTTCCTAGACTTCATCATTAATCTTTGGATTCCAATTTTGGCAGTTGCGATATTTACGATGCTTGTGTTTGTAATTTTATACTGGAAGCACATTAAACCGATTTCTGATGATCTTATCGAACTTTTCACTGCGAATATTGTTATCAAGAAGATCAAACATGAATTTGTGAAGAAAACAATTCATAGGGATTTTGTGATAAAGGTGATCGCTGTTCTTGCCCTTACAATTATAGGGTTTTTGGTTCAACATCAACTAGGACTACCAAACTACGTCATTGCCTTCACAGCGGCGATTGTGCTTGCACTGATGACTGCTAAACGTCACAACATCCATGAATCGTTCAGTAGTGTGGAGTGGACGACCCTGTTCTTCTTTGCCGGACTGTTTATCATGGTTGCTGGTGTTGAAACGACTGGGATTTTGGAATCATTGAGTGAATACGTGGCTCATTCAACTACAGATATTTTCTTTATGGCATTGATTGTTTTGTGGGTTAGTGGACTTGTGTCGATGATTTTGGATAATATCCCGTTTGTGACAGTTATGATTCCTGTGATTATGGGTATCCAGGCTGAGCTGGGTGGATCTGATGTTACTATTTTGTGGTGGGCTTTGAGCCTTGGGGCTTGTTTAGGAGGAAATGGAACTATTGTTGGAGCATCTGCAAACGTAATAAGTGTCGATATAGCGAAGAAGAAAGGTGTGAACATTACATTTATTGAATACATGAAATTTAGTCTGCCAATCACTCTTGGTATTTTTGTGATTTGTAGCGTCTATTTATTTATTAAGATTAACTAGTGGAAGAAAAGATAAAACATTTTTCGCAGCTGTTTAGAGAACTTGAGGCCGAGATTGGGACTCAGGATCTTGCTGATCTTTTACTACAGGCTTTAGTAGTTTCGATAAAGGCATTTAAGGCTGATGATAAATCGTCTTTCTGTGATCAATTTAACGATCTTGTGAAGATTATCTCAAATACTGAACCTAGATTCGGAATATTGATATATTGTTTTTTCAAATTGCGAAAAGAGTTCCAAAACGGCTATTTCCAAAAGCTTCCTGAGAAAAAGTGGAAACGTGTCATCCTGAAAAGAGTTAAGGAAATCCTGAAAGAGTTCAGACAAGAAATTAAAAAGTTGGTAGAAAATTCTGATGAAATTGATGTCGATGGAAAAACTATTCTAATTCACGACAATAGCCGTACTGTCAGAAATGTTTTGGCTCATTACAAAAAGATGGGTAAAAAATTTAAAGTGGTTATTGCGGAACAGGATTATGACAAAACTCACAACAATATAGAGAGAATGCACAAGCTCGGAGTTCCATTCCAAGTAATTCCTTCATATATGCTTTCGCATATACACGATAATATCGATATGGTCTTCTTTGGCGGGCTAACACTGAAGGACACTATGAATTTCGTAATGAACCCAGGAACTCATGGAATCATCTCTGAATTCTTGGTCGAAGGCACTCCGGTTTATATGTTTATCAACACAACTAAATTCAGTTTGTGGAAGGCTCGAAAAAAGGTAGATGTTTTCATGCACAAACATAAACGTGCACATCATACGAAAGAGATCCAATATGAACGTGTGAAATATTCACATGATCGTGTCCCACATACAATGTTTGAAAAAATCATCACAAACAGAGGAGTCTTTACCCCTGATGAGCTGAAAAAATTCTTCGATAAGATGATGAAGAAATATAGCTATGATGAAGTGAAGGAGGGTTAATTCCTAGCTCTCACAAACACATATGCAGAAATCGAAGCGGTGAGTGGTATTAGAAGTACAAGCGAAATTGCACCTATGAATGTTCTGGTTAGTTCGAGAGCGATGAAGTCCATGTTTACCAGTTCTGTGATGGTGCTTGCCTGACTGAGGGAGATTAGGATCAGGAATGGCAGTGCACTAGCGAGGTATGCGAACAAGAGTGTGTTTATCATTGAGCCTAGGACGTCCTTTCCTACTTCCATCCCTATTTTGTAAACTTTTTTGAACGTCTGTTTGCCATTTTCCTCAATTGCTTCAAATATTGCCGATGAAATGGAAACAGCTGTATCTATTAGCGCTCCAACTGCACCCATGAAAAGTGATGCGATGAGGATGTCAGATATAGAGATCTCGTGATACATAATTTTTAGAAGCCTGAATTCTTCGCCCGGAGTATTTCCGAGTTGTGAGAGCTCCCTGAACACATAAGTGATGAAAACTGAAGCAATATAGCCTATCAGGATTGCGATTATTGCAGAGAGGGCTTTTCTATTGAAACCGTGGATCAGAGGAATTGTAAGGATCGTTACTATTAGCACAAAAACGAGGCAGGCCACTATCGGAGAGATGCCTACTGTGATCATTTTCAGAAATACTAAATAGAAGAGCGCAAGAGAGAGAGCCACACTAATAATGGCTGTAACACCTTTTCCTCGTGCGATAATTATTGTTACTGCTGCGAAAATTATGAATATGTATAGGATCCCATTTTGGTGAAAATAGTCCGCAACTTCGTATGTTGTTTTCTGAGTGGATATCTCTGTTGCCTTGTAGATTAATACTTCGTCACCGATTTCATAATCGTTGAAATTGTGCATGGAGCTTAGTATCACATTTAGAATTTTCCCTTCTTCTTCGCTTGAGTTTGCTTTTACCATCAACTCTGAGTCCCCTGTTTCTGTGGGATTTCCCATTTTTTGAATTTCTCCATGAATGAATTCGTGTTCATAGCTAGAATCCTGTTCTACAGGTTTGATCTCGCTGTTTTGTGAATTCACAAATATTACAAAAATCAAAGTTGCTACCGCAAAGAGGGCGTATAACCATGTATAGATTTTGTGTGTGTTTTTCATGAGGTTGAAAATGGTGCCGGGAGACAGAATTGAACTGTCGACACAAGGATTTTCAATCCTTTGCTCTACCACTGAGCTACCCCGGCGTGTTGTAAAAGTACAGGGAGATTCTAAAGATTAGACCATTAGAAATCAATCCCTTTTCAAATTTGCTTTTTGGCTGCCATTTCTATAGATTTATCGGGATGAAATCGAAAACTATTGTAGTAAAACTAGGCACTAATGCCATTACAAATGAGGATGCGAGTTTGAATCTGTCTTTGATGAAAGAGCTTGTTGCTCAGGTTGTGGAGGTAATGAAGGAGCGGAATGTTCTTTTCGTAACTTCTGGTGCGATGGGTGCTGGGCGATCAATTCTCAAGAAAGAGATGAAATATGATGAGACTACCACTCGACAGCTATTTGCAGTGGTTGGGCAGGTGAAATTGATGGAGATTTATTCTGAACTTTTTGCGGAGCATGGAATTAATATTGCGCAGATGCTTGCTACTAAGCAGGATTTTGAGAATCGAACGCACGCCCTGAATACCAAAAATTGTATCGAGTCGCTTTTCCGTGAAGCTATTATTCCGATTATGAATGAAAATGATTTTGTTTGTATTGATGAGCTGATGTTTACCGACAATGACGAGCTCGCTGGAACTATTTCAAAGATGCTGTTTGCTGAGAAATTGATTATTTTGAGTAATGTTGATGGGGTTTTGGACTCTGAGGGGAGTGTTATTCCTGAATTTGTCAAATTCAGG
>JAOZTS010000003.1:10022-17389 GCA_029939035.1 Candidatus Altimarinota bacterium
ACGGATAGCATTATTACTACTGACAAATCTTCTTTTGGTAAGGGCGGCATGCAGACTAAATTTAAAATTGCCCAAAGTATTGCTGAACATGGAGTGGAGGTTTTTATTGTGAATAGCAAGGCTGAAAATGTGATTTCTAGGCTTGTTGATGGTGAAAAATTTGGAACACACATTAACCCAAAATAGTATGAGTAAAATTTGCATTATCGGTATGGGAAATATGGGGAAAGCGATGAAAGAGGCTCTTTCTGGTGGTTTTGAAGTGAGTGGATGTGATAAAGGGGACAATCTGAGTGAATGCGTTGAGGAGGCTGATATTGTGGTTTTGGCTGTGAAGCCTCAGAGTTTTTCTGAATTGACTGGAAAATTTGAGATTGGATCTCGATTGGTTATTTCTATAATGGCGGGGGTTAGTTTGGATCGGATTAGTTCGGAGCTTGGGTGTGAGAGAGTTGTTAGAGTAATGCCAAATCTGCCTTTGAAGGTTGGAGCGGCCGTTAGTGGTTGGATTTCTAGAGGGGTTGTGGATAAAACGGAAATTCGTGAGATTTTGGGAAGTTTTGGTGAGGAAATTGAGGTTTCTGATGAATCGAAGATTGATGCTATTACCGCTCTTTCGGGAAGTGGGCCGGCTTATTATTATTGGATGAATAGAGCTTTGAAAAACAAGGCTCTTGAGATGGGATTTACACAAGAAGAAACCTGCAAGATTGTGAAGGGAACTTTTTTTGGTGCTGCAAAATTGTTGGAAGACTGCGAAGGATGTCCATGTGGATTGCTGGAACAAATTGCTTCAAAGGGTGGAACGACTGAAGCTGCTCTTGAAAAAATGGATGAGAAAATGGTTGCAGATGCAATCGAGGCCGCATATAAACGTGCTAAAGAATTAAATGATGAATCTAAATAGTGTTTTGAAAAAAGTAAAAAAAGCGAGTTATCAGCTACAAACGACTGATGAATCTGTTGTGAATGAAGTTTTGGGAGAATTGGCTGATGCGCTGATTGATGGATCTGCTGATATTTTGACTGCAAACCGGAAGGACCTCGAAAAGATGGGTCATGACGATCCCGTTTATGATCGTGTTGAACTGAGTGGTGAGCGAATTAATGATATTGCGGATAGCATTCGGGTGGTTGCGGATTATGATTCCCCTATTGGTGAAATTCTGGAGGAGCATACTTCAGATAACGGGCTTGAACTTTCGAAAGTTCGTGTACCTGTTGGTGTTTGTGGGGTGATTTTTGAGGCTAGGCCAAATGTGATAGTGGATGTTTTTACGCTCTGTTTTAAATCTCGGAATGCGTGTGTTATGAAGGGTGGCAGTCAGTCTGAGGAATCGAATGAAGCTATTATGAAAGTGATCCATGGGGTTTTGGTTAAACATGATCTTGCTGATGTGGCTGTGTTATTACCGAATGATCGTGAACTTGTTGCTGAAATGATGAAGGCTGATGAATTTATTGACATGATTATTCCCCGAGGAGGAGCTGGATTGATCAGATTTGTGAGGGATAATGCGACTGTTCCGGTTATTGAGACTGGTGCGGGCGTTGTTCACACTTATTTTGATGAATTTGGAGATACAGATATGGGAAGAAAGATTATTTACAATGCGAAAACTGATCGTCCGAGTGTATGCAATGCTTTGGATACGCTTTTGATTCATGAGAGCAGACTTTCTGACCTGGAGGAACTATGCAGAGATCTTTTTCAGGAAAAAGTTGAGATACGGGCTGATGAAAAAGCTTTTGAGGCTCTTGATGGTCAGTATGAATTTTTGAAAAAGGCAGTGGCTGAAGATTTTGGAACTGAATACTTGAGTTTGAAGATGTCTGTAAAAGTTGTGAAAAGTTTAGATGAGGCAATTTCTCATATTAACACTTATGGTTCTGGGCATAGTGAGGCAATTATCAGTAAGAATGATGAAAATTGTGAAAAATTTTTAAAGGCTGTAGATGCGGCTGCGGTTTATGTTAATGCATCGACTCGATTTACAGATGGAGGAGTGTTTGGGCTTGGGGCGGAAATTGGAATCTCTACACAAAAGCTTCATGCCAGGGGTCCAATGGGAATAAAGGAGCTGACAAGCTACAAATGGCAGGTTCGTGGTGATGGGCAAGTGAGATAAAACACACTTACACACCCTTGACTTCTGGGCGTTTTTTGTGTATAAACTAGGACCAGTAATGGTTCATTAGATATGGCTCTACTTGGTAGCGGCCATATCGGCCGATACTTGAAAAGTAGGGTAGCAACCAAACAAGCAAGTGGGAGAGACATAAGTTGGCTAAGCCAAAAATTCGGGGGAATGGCACCAAAAAACGATTCCAGAGCTCTACGGAGCTCAATCTAGGACTCAAGGACGAGTCGGGAATCCCAAGAGGCCCATGGAAATGTGATGTCTGTGGTGAAATTCACTACTTCTGGCATTACGTCCTGATCTGCCGGGCAAAACTGTCCGGCAAAAAACCCTCTTAATCCGACTCTGACTCTGAGCTTGTATGGTGCGAAAATCGGAGGTCCCTGCGTTTACGCACCACCTCCCCGCGACCGCTACCCTACAAGCTCTTATTTCAAAAAAGATAGCAAATTGCCTATAAATCCCTTATAGTTGTTTCACATATTTAATAACCTCATAGGAATATGGCGAAAAGTAATAATAATAAGTTAGTAATATCAATCTTGGTCGCAGCTGTTTTGATCAGCGGATCATTAGTTTTCTTAGGAACACAGATGTGCGACAGTGATCAAATGAAAGCCATTGTCATCGATGGTGTAGCTGATTTTGTTGAAAATGGAGGGGAAAGACCAGAAGAAGATGTTGTTGTAGACATGGGAGACCTAATGGACGATGATGCAATACTTGGAGATCCAGATGCTCCTGTGACCATGCTCGAAGTCTCTGATTAGCAAGGTCCGTATTGGAGTAAATTTATCTTTGAGGCTTATCCTCAGTTGAAAGAGAAATATATTGCGACAGGAAAAGTTAATTTTGTGTTTAGAGATTTCCCTTTGAGCTCTCATCCAGGAGCTTATCCTGCTGCTTTAGCTACGGAATGTGTACGTGAGCAAGCTGGTGATGAAGGCTTTTATGCAATGCACGACAAAATCTTTGGAAACCAAACTATTCTTTCAGCTGATGGTCCAACAATGGCTACAAGCTTAGCTGATCTTGCTGAAGAAATTGGAGTAGATAGAACCGCATACAATGATTGTGTTAACTCAGAAAAGTATAAAGAAGAAGTTTTGGCTGATCTAAATGATGGTGCTGAATTAGGTGTTACTGGAACTCCATCGTTTATCATAAATGGACAAACACTGGTTGGAGCTCAACCTTTCGAAGCATTCGCACAAATTATCGAAGCTGAATTAGCTAAGTAGGGCTTTCCTAAAATCTCAAAAAATTTGCTTCCACTTAAGTGGCAAATTTTTTGAGATTTTTCCTGCGCTACGGGAAATATGCGAATTCCCCTCCGCTTCGGATCGAAAAGCTCGCAACCGCTAAGTAGTTGTATAAAGTGTGAACTTTAACTTTATGCCATCTTCCCAGTCTTCGTTGACTACTTCTTTTTGGGAGAATTTTTCTGGGAGTTTTGGGAAGAATGTGTCACAGTCGTATTGCTTTTCAATGTGTGTGAGGTAGACGCCTGTGAGCTTTGGATGCTTGATAGATTCTTTGTAGATCATTCCTCCTCCAATGAAGAAAATGCTCTCTATGTCCCTGCCTGCTGAGTCTAGGGCTTCATCTATTGATCCATAAACTGTTGCTCCTTCTGCCTTGTATTCTGCATCCCACGCTAAAACTGCGTTTTCTCGTTCTTCGAATGGGCGGTATTTTTCCGGAATTGATTCCCAAGTTTTGCTTCCCATTATTAGCATGTTTTTTTTGTCAGGGTCCTTTGTCTCAGTTGTAGTTTTTTTGAAATATGCCATGTCCTTGCTGAAAGACCATGGAAGGTCGTTGTCTTTTCCTATTCCAAAGTTTTCGTCGACTGCGGCAATTATGTAAATGTTGTGCTTCATACTGCTATTGGGAATTTGATAAATGGGTGATGTTCGTAGTCTTTGAGTTTAAAATCTGCGTATTCTATTTCCCAGAAAGGCTTCTTTGTGATTTCTAGTTTTGGAAGTGGGAATGGTTTTCGTGTGAGCTGCTCTTTTAGTCCGTCGATGTGGTTTGAGTAAATATGTGCGTCCCCTATTGTGTGTGTGAATATCCCAGGCTCTAGGTCGCATTCTTGTGCGATCATTATCATTAGGGCACTGTAACTTGCTATGTTGAAGGGGACACCGAGGGCGATGTCTGCGCTTCTTTGGTAGAGTTGGCAATCTAGGCGTCCATTGACCACATAGAATTGGAAGAATGCGTGGCATGGGTAGAGAGCCATTTTGTCGAGATCTGATACGTTCCATGCAGAGACAATAATTCTGCGAGAGTCTGGATTGGTTTTTATTTGGTCAATTGCATTCTGGATTTGGTTGATGTGAGTTGTTATCATCTTTCCGCGCTCATCTTGCTCGTGTTTTTCCCATTTTACCCATTGATATCCGTATAGTGGTCCAATGTTTCCGTCGTCATCCGCCCAGTCATCCCAAATGTGGCATTCTAGGTCTTTGATTGTCTTTGAACCTGATAGAAACCAGAGAAGTTCCTGGATTACTGATTTGAAAATTCCTTTTTTTGTAGTTACTAATGGAAATCCTTCTCGGAGGTCATATTTTTTCTGTGCTCCAAAGATGGAGATGGTTCCCGTACCTGTTCGGTCGGTCTTTTCTTCTCCTTTATCTAAGATTTCCTGAACTAATTCTAAATATTGTTTCATGCTTACTTTTTATCCTATTGAGCCTGAGAAATCAAATATTGATCGCCACGGAAAAAAATCCCCGGGGATTTTCGCCAAACAAAATGCATAAGGAAGCCATGTTAGAATTTTTCTTCAATTATCTGAATAAATTCTTTTGTGATGCTTTCCCCTTGAAGAGTCTTGTAAAATTTCCCTTTCACGTAAACGGAGACTATACCTGCTTCTTTTTTCCCTGGTAGATGAAGAGCAATGTCTGCGTGTCTGGATTCTCCCGGTCCATTAACGATGCAACCCATGATTGCGATGTTGATTGGTTCGAGATTGTTTTTGTCGACGTAGCGGTTCACCTCTTTTACTATTTTTTGGAAAAGTATGTTGTTGGTTCGACCACAGCCTGGACAGCTGACAATTTTTGGTTGAAAGCGTCTTAGATCCAGTGACTGAAGTAGGTGTTTACAGGCTTGTACTTCGCGGATTCTTGGTTCGTCGTTTTGTGGTGTAAGTGAAATGCGAATCGTGTCGCCGATTCCTTTTTGTAAGAGGATTGCGAGTGCGGCACTGCTAGAAACAACTCCTTGGAGCCCGCTCCCCGCTTCTGTTAGACCAAGGTGAAGTGCGTATGGCTTCTTGCCCATTTTCTTTACCAATAGCTCGTGAGCTTTTATCAATTCCTGCACGTCTGAGACTTTTACACTGAGAATTATTTTGTCATGCTTTAGTCCGAGCTTTTCTGCGAGTTTTGCTGAGTCCAATGTGCTTTTTACTAATGTTTTTATTTGAATATCTTCATCAGGGCTTTTATCCATCAGCTTTGTCAGTAATTCCTGATCCAGCGAACCCCAATTCCCTCCGATCCTTACTGGTTTATCATATTTGATTGCCAATTTTATAAATTCCTCGAAATTTTTGTCGCGTGATTTCCCAAAACCTACATTTCCTGGGTTTATACGATATTTATCTAGAGTTCTGGCACACTCGGTGTACTTTGCCAATAATTCGTGACCGATAAAGTGAAAATCTCCGATGAGAGGCAGATCTTTGTATCCTTTTGAGTCTAAAATTCGACGGATTTCTTTAACTGCGGCAGCAGAATCCTCACTGTCCACGGTTATTCTGACTAATTCTGAGCCAGCTTCATAGAGTTCTATGCATTGTTTAGCAGTTCTTTCTGCGTCAGCAGTATCTGTGTTCGTCATAGATTGGATGACAATTGGATTTTTGCCACCGACTTTTATTCCTCTAATTTTAACTATTGGTGTTTTTAATCGCATAATAGAGCTGAATTATATTGATTTGGAAAAATAAAAGCAAAGTGTTAATTTATATACATGCCAAAAGTAAAATTCAAAAATACAGGTGAAGAAGTTGAAGTAGAGGATGGAACTGAACTTAGTGATGCCACTAAGTCCAAAGGTTGGCCGATTGCTTACGGATGCGAAGATGGAATGTGCGGAACATGCATCATCAAGACGGCTCCTGAGGGAAGCGGGTTATCTCCAATGGACGAAAAGGAAAAAAACACATTGAGTGTTATGGGAATGGACGACGGAGAGCATAGGCTTGCTTGTCAGTGCAAAGTAAAGGGCGACTGTGAAATTGAAGGAATGTAATATGAAATTGCGAGACAATAAATGGGGTTTTGACTTAAAAGAAGATAATCCATTTCGGATTTTCAGATATTTGCGTGCAGTTGCGGATGAAAAACTAGGCGAAGAGAATGTAGTTGATTTGTCGCGTGGAGATCCGGGTTATGGATATTCCCCTTCTGTTCATGGACGGGAATTTTATGGATTTTTGCTTGAAGTTGATCAAATGTTGAACAATCCTGGTCAGCATTTTGTTTCTGACAATAGAGATGATTTCGATACTCTTTGGGATAATATTCAGGCTCTGGCAGACTCGGTTTACTCGGCTGAAAAGGCTGAGCGTGTGAAGAAGGACTTTTATTTCTTCCTTACTAGAATTGAGAAGTATGCGGGTGAGCAAGGACTGGATTGGGACAAGAAGAAAGTTATATTTGAAGTTTTTAAGTATTCGGCCGTGAGTGGTGGATCATATTTGGATCCACAGGGAGAGACGCTGGTTCGACTAGTCATTGCTGATCATTATAATAAAAAATTGGATCTTGGACTTGATTACTCAGATTTGATTTTAGTTCAGGGTGTTAGCCATGGGATTGGCACGATATTCAAAGCTCTTTGCGATCCTGAGATTGGATTTTTGCAAAAAGGAGATTATGTAATGCTTGGTTCGCCTGTTTATTCTCCTTACAACACTATAAACGAAAACCGAGGATTGAAGACCTTTTCTATTCCAGTTGATCCATCCACCGGGAAAATTGTTGGGGATTTGGATGAGATTTTGGCTTCGGCTCCTGAGAATTTGAAACTGATTTGCTTGGTTGATCCAAACAATCCGACTGGATTTATGAGTGATGAGGAGTTTTTGAAGAAGATTGCTGCGTTTGCGAAGGAGCGAAATGCTTTGATAGTTTCGGATGAAGTTTATACGGATTTCTTTTATGAAAGGAAGCACAATATTATGACTTATGCTCGTGAACT
>JAOZTS010000003.1:17399-24025 GCA_029939035.1 Candidatus Altimarinota bacterium
ATCAGTGGACGGAGCAAGATCGAGAGATCGACTGGTTTGAGGTTTGGTGAATTTGTGATCGCAAAGGAGGCGCAGAAATATATTGGGGAAAATATTTTAGATGGAAGTTTGGATATTGCTGCTGATTTGATGCAGTTGTTGATTTTCGCAAAGGGCCCTGGGGAGATTCGTGGAGAATTCCAACATGTTACTTTTGTGACTGGTCCTTCACAGTATTTGGGGTTATCGCATATGATATTTGGAGATGAGGATAGAGCTGAGTATCTGAAGCGAATTAGGATAAATATGGAAAGCTTTTATGAGATTTTGGGGCTTCCTTATAACAAAAATCTTTATTACTCATGTTTCGATCTCACGACGATTCCTGGATTTAATAAAGATGGGCTTGAGCCGGAGGAGTTGTTTTTGGGACTGGCAAAGAAGGGTGTGATATTGATTCCTGCTAATCTGTTTTTCAGTGAAGATGAGCGAGGGAAAAATGACTACAGGTCGTTTGCACGTGGATCATTGCCGAATTTGACGTTTACCAATCTTCAGAAGGCTGCGAAATTGATAAAGGAATATGTTACTGAATAATAACCGCTGATCCGAGGCAGAGATCTTCGTCATAGAATGCGACAAACTGGCCGGCAGCGATTCCTTGGTCTGGGGAATCGAGTTTTATTGTAGCTTTGTCACCTGTGATGGCGACTTTGGCTTTGTACTCATGTTCGCCGTGACGAAGTTTTACGTTGAGTTCGGATTTTGTTGGGGGTGAGCCTGCGAACCAGTTGAAGTTTGATACTTCGAGAGTGTCACGGTTGTTGTCGAGCTCGTGGTAGTTGTTTGAGACGTATACTATGTTCTTTTGTGTGTCTTTTGAGACGACGTAGAATGGTTTTCCGTTTTCACCTTTTACTCCTCCGATGTTGATGCCTTTGCGTTGGCCTATCGTGTAGTACCAAAAGCCTTCGTGTTCGCCCATTTTCTTTGAAGTTTCGAAGTTGATGATGTCCCCTTTCTTTGTACCTAAGTAGTGTTTGATGAATTCTGAGTATTTCACTTTGCCGAGGAAGCAAATACCTTGGCTGTCTTTTCGTGTTTTGTTTGGAAGATCATATTTTTCTGCGAGTTCACGTACCTCGTTTTTGGCTAAATGCCCTATAGGGAAAATAATCCGCTGTAGTTGTTCTTGGCTCAGATTTGAAAGGAAATATGTTTGGTCTTTTATTGGGTCTGGGGCTTTTTTTAGTAAATATCGCCCATCCTTCTCGATGACTTGTGCGTAGTGTCCTGAGGCAATCTTGTCGAATTTGGATAAATCTATTTTTTTGAGGAATAAGCCAAATTTGATGAAATTGTTGCACATAATGTCTGGGTTTGGAGTTCTCCCGTTTTTAACTTCATCAATTGCATATTTCACTACTGTCTCGAAATATTCTTTTTGTAATGGGACTACTTCTAGCGGAATGTCCTCATCTTCACAGATTTGCCGAACATAGCTCAGATCGTCTTCCCATGGGCAGTCTCCTAGGAACTCCAATTCATCCTCAAGCCATATTTTAAGATAATACGCAGTCACATCGTGGCCCTGCTCCTTCAAGAGCTTGAGCGCAACTGAACTATCTACTCCACCTGAAATTAATACAGCTATTTTCATGCCGTTATTGTACTAGAAGTTTTTATTGAGGGCTACCTCCTTGGGCTTTATTGAGCTGCTCTCTAACACCTCCTCCTATATCTTTTACTTTTGTACCTTTTAGGACGATTTCGCTAGGCTCTTTCGCATAGAGGTCTTTTTCTCCATACGCAGCTCCAAATTCGCTATAAGCTTTTTTATATACATCCATAAGGGCATATCCAAGGCTATCGTCTTCTTGTTTCGACGCTTCGTAAATTCCTTCTAGCGAAATGACTTCATCGGCAATTGCTTTTCCTACACAACTACGAAAGTCTTTCATTCTATTTAAATCGTCCGAGTTGTTTGGTTTTAGATTTTCTAAAGAGACCACTCTCCTTGCTATATAATCGACAACAGTATTTTTTACTTCTTCTCTAACGAGTTCACTGTTTGCGTCTTCACCAACATCAATCGCTTGTAGCTTTGCTTGAACATACTCAATTAATCGAGGATTTCCAATTATGCTCTGTAGTGGCCATTGCCCTTCTCCTTCCACTTTTTGTACTTCTCCCATCGTGTTTATTTTTATTTTTGTTAATACCATTTTAACATATTTTTACTATTTTGGCAACTTGACAGGAGTCCCTTTTTGGTGTACTTTAAGTTCCTTTTTGAATTTATATGAGTAGTGCAAATGCATTAAAACAAGATTTAGATAGATCACTGCTAGAGTTTTCACAGTCTGACGACATTGAGAACCCTAAAACAGCACAACGCTTTGATGAAGCTGGCATATACAGAGCAGGATTTAGAGCAAGAATTGACTTTGCTGCTAGGGTTGAAAGTCGACTTTCAACAGCAATTATTGCTATGCAAAATGGAGATCGTGAACCAATAGACGCTATTTCGCGAGAATTAGATAAAATCGGGGTTGAATTAGAGTTCAGCACTGACAGTGAAGGAAATTATCAGCTTGGAGATCCGGTTAATCATGTCATTCTACTATTCAGAGGAAAACTTGAAGATAGGCTTAAATAAAAACCACACCCATAAAGTTAAATATAAGTGTGGTTTTAAGAGTGCTGCTCAAGAGAAATACAATGTACTCCGACCGAAGTCGAACGTTTAATCACCTTTCCTTATATTTGACGAATCAAATAGAAGAACGAAATTGAGATTCCATGACAACGTATCTTACGATATGTCCGCCATACTTAGGATAATGTAGCGTTACCGCTATAAAACCGATAAGAACGATATAAAGTATCTGATTAAATAAATCTTGCGATCTATTTACGATACCAATACCCAGGAAGGTACTCTTTCTTTAGAAAGATATTCATATCAATCACCGTAATAATAAGACACAAACCCTATTATCGAAGTAATTGCTTCCAGTCACATATCTCACAATATGAAACTGTAACGAGTAGAATTTCCACCGAAGTGGAGAAGTATTCCCCGAGAGGGAGCTGAACTCAAGAGACTATAATATTCAAGCGATAAGAATTATACTGATGTAAATCCGAAGACTTAAACCGGTAGAAGTCAAATCAAGAATACTGTAACCAATCGAGTTCGGCTCTCTCTGGAGAATGGGGCCTAAAATGTAAATGATCTTTTGTTTTTGTTTTTGGAAACTTTTCTACGTATACTATACCATATTGTAAAAACAGACGCAACCCCCAAAAAGGCTTTTTTTACATTTTGATGTTTTTCAATTCCTCAACCATGCCAGATGTCATACGTCTTTTTTTGTGACACTTTCTGTCCTCTAGAATTGAGAATATAATTTCGCCTTCTTTTGCTACATCCACTGATTGAATGGAAAATATGATCCCACACATTGGGGATATTACCTCATAAGTTTTGGCTTTCTTTGGGACATAAATGGATCCTATCTGGTCGCCCATGTGGACTCTGGACCCAAGTTTTTTATTGAGTTTTAGAACACCTGTATGTTTTGCAGGGACTCCAAATCTGTCTTTTAGGTAGAACTGTTCTGATGGAACTCTTGGCTCGCCGTGGAGGAAGCCTTGGGCTTTTAGAATATTTACGAGCCCTCCGAGCCCTTTTTCTAAATGCTTGTGAGCTACTTTGAGGGCGCCTCCTATCTCGATAGTGAGGATTGGGAGTTTGTGTTTCTTCGACATTTCGATTGCTAGCATTCCTCTTTTCCCTTTTCTTTCAATAATAATTTTTGACCCGAATGCCTTGGCCATTTCCCGAGTGCAGTTTGTGCAGTACTGATCTTCGTGAGTGTGAACTCTTGTGTGGGGAAGAAGAATGTGTCTTTTTCCTGAGTCGTGACAATCTATTGCTAGGTCAGCTTTTGAGTAAAAATATTTTTCTAGTGCGTTTGCAATGAGATTACTGGCAGTCTTTTGTTTTTTATTGAAACATCGGTTCAGATCTTTCTTGTCGTAGCTCACGTGATGGGTTTGATTTTCAAATCCGCTTTGGTTACAAACTGGTAAAACAATAAGTTCTCCATTCAACTTTTTTTCGATATCATTTTCATTGCAATATTCAATAAGCTTCCTTACCAAACTAATTCCATTCACTTCATCTCCATGTACTCCACCTGAAATAACACATATTTTATCGCTGCCCTTACCCTTGTAATGCAGATATGGAATTTCAATTTCGTGTCCTGGGATCTTTACGTGAATGTGTTTCATGATTTGATTATAACAATTCTTTTGGGTATCATGTAGTGGTAATCCTTAACCTCATACATTATGGACGGAGATAAAAAGGGAGGATGCGGTTGCTAATTGATCGCTTACCGTCCTAGGGCATGACTTGAAACTGCCCTTTTTTTTGTGTCTAAAAACTCCTGGTTGACATATCCTCCAATTCCCTTATCATTGGCCCGCAAAATTTAACAAAATCAATTATGCCTAAATCGAATTGTAGTTCTCCTAGTAGAACAGAAGCTTATGATAAATTACTTGAAAAAACTGAGTTTGATTTGGATATCCGCGTTGCACAAACTGCTTTGGCTGCAGACGCTCTTGATATAGGTACTTTTGATCAAACAGAGCCATGTAGTGCAAAGTATGGTGCGGAGGAGGAAGTGACTGCCTTGGATGCCATGCGTGCCAATGAGCAGGATGTTTTGTCGCAATTGACGGATACGCGAGAAAGCCTATCAGCTGTTGGACGTGATGTTGTTCAAGCCGGGACTATTGTTACCCTCAAATGCATTGACGACACTTACCTTGATACTGGTTTCAAAAAATCATTCTTTATTGTTCCAAATGGTGGAGGAAGAGAAATCGAATTATCTGATGGTACAAAAATCACCTGTGTGAGCCCTGAAACTCCTGTTGCCGAGGAGTTGATAGGTTTAGTAATTGATGATGAGATTGAGATTGGAAGGGAAAGATTGATGCAGGTTGCGAGCATTGATTAATGCCTCTTTTTCTATAGAATAGGATGGCTATGAAATCTGGTATGATGAAAAGAAGGAATTTGCTGGAGGGTTCTATCACAAAGTCTCTGATATTTTTGGCGATTCCTATAATTATTGCGAATTTGCTGCACTCTGCTTATCATCTGACTGATCTTTTCTGGGTTGGTCGTTTGGGCGAGGAGGCGGTTGCCGCAATGTCTATGAACTTTCCAGTGATCTTTTTGTTTATATCTTTGGGTATTGGATTATCGATGGCTGGTTCTATTTTGGTAGCTCAATATTATGGAGAAAAGAATCATGAGAATGTTGATTTTGTAGCTGGACAGTCGGTATTTATGATTCTGTTGGTTTCTTTGATTGTCTCCGTGTTGGGATACTTTTTATCTCCATTTATCATTGGATTAATGGGAGCTGAGGAGGCGGTTGCTACTGCTTCTATCGAATATCTACAAGTTCAGTTTTTAGGGATGATCTTTATTTTTGGATATATGAATTTCCAAGCTTTATTGCGTGGAGTTGGGGAGGTGAAAATCCCTATGTTCATAATTTTAGGCACAGTTTTGTTGAATTTAGTTATCGATCCGATCTTTATTTTGGGCTATGGACCTATTCCAGCTTTTGGGGTAAAGGGTGCGGCTATGGCTACTGTCATCACGGAGGGTTGCGCCTTTGCAATTGGCTTGTTTTTGTTGATAAGGGGATGGCATGGAGTTAAATTGAGATGGAAAAATCTTCGCCCTAGGGCCAAATTGATAAAGAAACTTTTTGCGATAGGACTTCCTACATCTGTGGAGATGTCGACCAGGTCGATGGCCATGATTTTTATGGTATTTTTGGTGACTGGTTTTGGTACAACTATCACTGCTGCTTACGGAATTGGTGGCGAGCTTTTGGGTCTTGTTATTCTGCCGGCTCTTGGGCTGTCGATGGCTACTTCTACAATGGTTGGGCAAAATCTGGGAGCTAGGAATGTTGAACGTGCTGAGAAAGCGTCTCAGAAGGGAGTTTTTATCGGATTTGTAACTCTGAGTATTGTGGGAGTACTGCTATTTTTCTTCGGTGGAATGGTGTCAGCTGCGTTTATTCCGGGTGAAACTGCTGTGATTAATGAGAGCGCGAACTTTATTCGGATCATGGCTTTCTCGTTTGGATTCATTGCAGTGCAACAAGTTCTGAACGGAACTTTCAGAGGTGCGGGAAATACAGGAACGGCTATGGCAATTTCTATTGTTTCTTTGTGGGCTCTACAAATACCGCTTGCCTATGTTCTTTCAACATATACCTCTCTCGGGGCGGAGGGTCTTTGGTGGGCGTTTCCGATTACGAATGTGTGTGCAGGAGTTGTTGCGTATTTAGTTTTCTTGCGTGGAAAGTGGAAGAAGACGCGGATAACTGAGGGTGTGATATAATAGTTTTGCTATTATTTAATCCTCATTTTTATGATGGACTATGCACATTTTGGGTTAGGTTTCCTGCCTGCTAAATTTTTCTGCCTGGTATTTTTCCTCGGTGTTGTTTTGTTTGTGATTTGGGCTGCGAAGCTTGATAAGAAAACATTGAAGAAATTGTTTATTTCTATGCTCGTTGTTGGAGCTGTTGGAATGCTGG
>JAOZTS010000058.1 GCA_029939035.1 Candidatus Altimarinota bacterium
AGTTTTCGTCGAAGATGATTCCTCCTGAGTTGTCTTTGAATACTGAAACGCAGAAATCTTTGTCTCCTTTTGCTGCGCGAATCTCTTTTGTTGCTCTTTTGATAAAGCCTTTGTAGAGGCCTTCTTCGTTGTCGTCGATTTTTGCTGCGAAGATTGTGTGTTTGCAGTGTTCTGACCAGGTTTGGGCTAATGATTCGAGTTCAATGTCTGTTGGTTGGCGTCCTTCTTTTTCGTAATATGCTTTGATTGTGTCGAGATATTCTTTTTCGAGGGCGAGTGGGCCGCGGAAAGTTCCGTCTTCGATCTTTATTCCCTTTTTCCCGAGTTCCAAGAGTTCTTCTTCTGGAATGTCGAGGTTTACAGTGTCGGTTTTTGGATTTGCTTCGAGGTGTACTTTTGGTACTATTACGTCCATTCCGTTGTCTTGGTCGAATTGGTCCTTGGATTTTACGTGAATCCTCTGGATGAGTTTGTTTGCTAATGTCTCTCCGGCTTTTTGTGTATCGTCTGCTGAAAGATTTCCTTTTATAAAGATCAATCTGGTCGTATGGATACTCTCTTCGTCTGTTAATTTTGCTTTTAAGAGGTCTTCGATTGTTTCTTTTGCTGTGTGACCTTCGTTGTCAGTGACTCCGGGCAGGAATCCTATTTCTAATGCGAAATCGAAGTCGATTTCTTTGTTTGGTTCGTCGATTTTGTAAGTTTGTGTGACTGGATTTGAAAGAATTTGAGCAATTTTGTTCAGAGTTTCTGTGTCGAAGTCTTTGTTAATGGTGTAGACGTCGACGACTGTAGTTTTTTCTACAGAAAAGTCCAATGAAACCAATTTTTGCTTCATTACTTCCGACCTGGTGTCACTTTTTGAAGTGAAAATTTCTATTCTGTGTGCCATGCTTAAAAATTACCACTCATATAGGGGATTTGCAAATACAATTTATGCAGGTTTCCCGTGGCATTTTTTGTATTTTTTTCCGCTTCCACAAGGGCACGGTTCGTTTCGGCCTACTTTTGGGATTGTTGTTTCTTGAGTTGTTGTTCCAGCGCTAGTTTTTAGTATCACTGGATTGTCAGAATCGAGAGTGCTTCTCGTGACGGATTGTGGTGAAGCGACGGCTGATTGTCGATTTCCAGAGAGGGGAGCTGTGACTTGAGCTGCGTTTGTTCGGAGGTTTGTCGATTCTGATTTTCGGAGCATTTCCATTGGTACAACTTTTGCGAGATCTATTTTGAATAGAGTGTTGACTGTGTTGCTTCTCATCATTGCAAGTAGCTCTTCGAACATTTCAAATGCTTGTGATTTGTATTCTGTTAGTGGATCTTTTTGTGCATAACCTGAGAAGGCTACGTTTTCACGGAGTCGTGTCATTGAGTCGATGTGGTCTTTCCAGAGGACGTCTGTGGCTCTTAGGTAGATTGCTTTTTCGATACTTCTCATGATTTTTATGTCTGGGAGAGACTTTTCTCGTTCTTTGTAGGCATCGAGTAGATAGGATTTTGCTTTTTCGATAAATTCATCTTGGTCTTTGATTTGTTCGAGATCTGTTTGTTTTAGCGGCGACTGGTGAATGGCGGTTAGTCCTTCGTAAACCTCTTTGTAGTCCCATTGTTTTTGTGGGCGGGCATCTGTGTGATTTCGGACTAACATTTCCCCGGTTTCTGTGATTAGAGTTTCGATATCTTCGTGGACATCTTCTTTTTTGAGGAATTTTTGTCGTTGTTTGTACACAAGTTCTCTGTGAACGTTCATGATGTCGTCGTATTCTACTAAGTGTTTTCTGATGTCAAAATTTCGTCCTTCCACTTTCTTTTGGGCTCCTTCTATAGATCTGGAGATCATACCGTTTTCGATTGGCATGTCTTCTGGGAATTTGAGGAAGTTCATCATGTTTTTGATTTTTTCTCCTCCAAATAGTCGCATTAGTTCATCTTCCATTGATACGAAGAATTGGCTTGCTCCTGCATCTCCTTGACGACCTGAACGACCACGAAGCTGGTTGTCTATACGGCGGGCTTCATGTCTTTCTGTTCCGAGAACGAATAGCCCCAGATTTTTTATGTCTTCATCTATTTTTATATCTGTTCCACGACCCGCCATGTTTGTAGCTATCGTCACTGCACCTTTTTGTCCTGCTTGTGCTACGATTTCAGCTTCTTGTTCGTGGTGTTTTGCATTGAGGACTTTGTGGGGGACTCCTTCTATTTTGAGTAATTTGGAAACCAGTTCGGATTTTTCTACTGAAATTGTTCCGACTAACGCTGGTTGTCCTTTGTCGTGGAGTTCTTTGATCTTTTTTGCAATTGCTTTGTATTTACCTTGTTGAGTTTTGTAGATTGAATCCTGTTTGTCATCTCTGACTATTGGCCTGTTTGTAGGTATAACTAATGTTTCTAACCCGTAGATTTGGTAGAACTCTTCTGCTTCAGTTACGGCAGTACCTGTCATTCCTCCCAGTTTGTCGAACATTCTGAAATAATTCTGGAAGGTAACTGTTGCCAAAGTTTTTGACTCTCTTTTTACCTCTACATTCTCTTTTGCTTCGATCGCTTGGTGTAGACCTTGAGAGTATCTTCGTCCTGGCATCATACGTCCTGTGAACTCGTCGATAATGACTATCTGACCGTCTTTTATCATATAATCAACATCGGCTTTGTAACAATTTTTTGACCGCAAAGCTTGTTCTATGTGGTGTACTTCAGAAAACCCTGCTTCAGTGTAAATATTTTCGACACCGAGAAGTTGTTCCATTTTTGCAATTCCATCTTCTGACAAAGTTACTGATTTTGTTTTCTCATCTACGTCATAATGTGTGTTTTCTTGGAGTTGATCTATTAGTTTAGAGTATTGTTGATATTTTTCAGTTGAGTCTCCTGCTGGAGCTGAAATTATGAGGGGAGTTCTAGCTTCATCAATCAAAATTGAGTCTACTTCATCCACAATCGCGTAATGAAGGTTTCGTTGCACGATTTTATTTGGATCTGTGGTCATATTGTCCCTCAAATAGTCGAATCCAAACTCATTGTTGGTTCCATATGTAATATCTTTGGCATAAGCAGCTTTTTTCTCCTCGTGATTCATTCCGTGTACACTTACTCCAACTGAAAGTCCCAGATATTTATACAATCCGCTCATCCATTCGGCATCACGGTGGGCGAGGTAGTCATTTACAGTTACCAGAAATACACCTTTTCCAGTCAAAGCATTCAGATATACCGGCATTGTACAAACAAGCGTTTTTCCTTCACCCGTTCTCATTTCTGCGATGTTTCCTTGGTGTAAAACGACTCCACCTACCAATTGAACGTCATAGGGGATCATGTCCCATTCGACATCTTTTCCTCTGACATCCCAGCTTGTTCCCATCAGATGACGACATGCAGTTTTTACCAATGCGAAAGCCTCTGGAAGTAGATCTGTGGTAGTTTCACCGTCTTTTAGTCTCTTTTTGAATTCTTCGGTTTTTGCTAGGACTTGTTCATGTGTCTTTATTGAGTTCTTAAATTCTTCTTCAACTTTTTTTATTTCTTCTACTATTGGATTTACTTTCTTTAATGCTTTCTCATTTTGATCTCCGAGTAGCTTGTTTATGAGTTTTCTGATCATTGGAATTTATTAGTTTACGTGCAGGGATTTTAGCACTTTTTGTTGTAATGGTATATGGATTAAGTTGACAAAAGGGTGAATATGAATATATTAGTGTACTGATTAATTTGTTAATTTATTTATTATGGAAGAAGTATTAATATTTGAAGATAGCGGGGATGATTTGGATCCTATTGCTGAACGAGAGAGACAATTGTTAGCAAGAGTTTATGGAGAAGGCTTTAGTGGTGTTTTGGTAGAAGATTTTTCAAATAACGAGGATGGAGAGCCTGCGAAAGATAATGAATTTGGTCTTACTATTGAAGCTGAAACGTCTGTAGTGAATGACATTAGACATGATTCTCATGGTGATTGTGTGGTATGTGGATTTAGGAGTGGCAAATTTGAAATGTGTGGTGATGCTTTTTTGAGAACTGACGGAGAAACACCTATAGGGATTAAAGGTTTACAGGGTAGTTTTAGAGTCGAACGGACAAAAAAGAAAAGAGGAGGGGACAAATGGGAAGAATAATTATTCTTCATGTCCTTTCAAGATAACTCCGATGGTTTTGAAGATGAGTTTTATGTCGTGCCAAAGTGACCAGTTTTCGATGTAGTATCGATCTAGTTTGACCTCTTCTTCGAAGCTGATGTCACTGCGGCCTGAAGTTTGTGGTAGGCCTGTTAGACCGGGTTTTATTGTGAGGACGAATCTGTGGTGCTTTTCGTATTTTGCGACTTCCTCTGGGAGGTGGGGGCGCGGTCCGACGAGGCTCATGTTGCCTGTGAGAACGTTCCATAGTTGTGGAAGTTCGTCGATTGAGTATTTACGAATGAAGCGCCCTGTTTTTGTGACGCGCGGATCGTGCTTTATTTTTACTAATGGCCCGTCTGTACGTGTGTTTTTGCCTGCGAGTTCGGAAGAATATCTCTTTGAGTCGGTTTTTGGTCGCATTGAGCGGAATTTGTAGAATTTAAAGAGTTTGCCGTATTGGCCGACGCGTTTTACCGGTGATCCATCGTCGAGTTTTGCGAAAAAAACTGGTCCTTTTGAATCGATCTTTATTGCAATGGCTGTGATTAGGAAAATGGGGGATAAGATGATTAGTCCGATGGCTGCTCCGATTATGTCCATAATTCTTTTTAGAACCTTTCCCCAGCCGTCTAGCGGTGTTGGTTTTAGATTTATTACCGGGATTGAACCTAGGGTTTCGATTTCGATGTTTGTACGTCTGACTTCTACCAGGTCAGGTGTGAATCTGTAGTTTACGTGGTGGAGGTCGCATAATTCGAGGATGTCTTCGGATTGTGCTTCTGATGTGTCGGATTTTGTTTGGATTACTTCGTCAATTCTTTGTTTTTTGAGAATGTATTCGAGCTGGCTGATTGTTCCCAGATTCTTGATATTAGTTTTTGGGCTTTTTTTTCCTATTAAACCTACGATTTTGTAGCTTAAATCTTGTTTTAATAATTTTGATAATTCGTTTGTAATGCTGTTATTTCCTATAAAGAGAAGTCTTTGTTTTCCTATTCCTGCTTTTAGGAGTCCGTTTTGGATAAGTTTGATAAATGCTCTTCCTGTAATTACCAATATGAATGTTAATACCCATGAATATATGATTGCGAGTCGTGAGAATGGGAATGTACGTGTGAAAAAGAAGTATGTGATGATTAGCATTATCCAAATTCCGCAAAGTGTTGCTACGCGTTTGGATTCTTTTGAGAATTTGTGTGTAGTTTTGAGGTTGTACATTTTTCCGAGTGTGAATACCAGTACTAGAGCTATTGAAACTGCCAGACTGAAGTAAATGTACTCGATTTGTGTTGGAAGAACGCTGTAGTCGATTGGTTTTGCAATCCATCCAAATGATTCCGTGATCAACCTGAGTTCGTATGCAGCGATAAAAGCTGCGAACGTCATTATGAAGTCGACTGGGATTTTGATGATTCCGAATGCAATTTCGCTACGTTTCATTTATGGAGAGTAAAAAAGTCGCTCCTAAACTCGTTATCATAAGCCGAGTTTTGTGCCGCCGAAGGCGGTATGATCATCTATCTAGGCCACTTAAATGTGGCTCGAGCGGTGAGAGAGGATATTTGCATTTGGGGGCAAACAGACTCTTCCGTCTCACCTTGCGACCTCGTAGGGTTTACCAACTTGCCCCGAAGGGCAATTTCCACCTGAAGTGGACTTTTCACCTTTCTCCATCCTAGTTGAGGCCGTGAGGCCTTTGGGGACGGGTAGTATTGTCTCTGTGGCACTTTCCCTATAAAACCTTTGGTTATGGGTTTTACGGCGCGGTGTTACCGGCTACGATTTCCCGTGGTGCTCGGACTTTCCTCTAGCTCATTTTGAGGCGAGCTAGCGATCACTCAAACTTGTCTAAGAGCGAGGAGTATTATTGAGCAATAAGCGGGAAAAGTCAACAACTTGATTGCAGTGGAAGCTTTTTAAAAGTAGAGATTTTTTTGGATCTTTTGGCATCGAGTCTTTTGGTGCGATTCCGATGAGTTCGCTTTCTAGAATTTCTATTCTCAAGGCTTTTGCTTCTTTCTTTACTGCTTTGAATGCCTGTAGGGGAGTGGTTTTTTTATAATTTGTTAAATTCATTGAGACCTGGACTGATTTTTTGGATTTTAGTTCTAGGCCGAGGGCTTTTACCGAGGGGAGTTTGCGAAGTTTTGTTGCTATAGCTTTTGCTGCGTTGAGATCCTTGGATTTTAGGTTTACGTTGTATGCAATGAGGAAATTTCTGACTCCTACTACTGTTGCTCCTGCTTTTCCAAGCTTTTCTGGGCCGAAGTCTGGTTTGCCTGATATTTTCCCTGACCTTATATTGGCTAAATTCTTTCTCTCTTTGGTTTTGGCTGCTTTTTCATATAAATAGATTGGGATTTTGAGTTCTTTGCCGATTCTCTTACCAAGTTTTTTAGCTAAAGAAATGCATTCTTTTTGTGTAATGTTTTTTATTGGTACTAGAGGGATTACGTCTGTTGCTCCGATTCGTGGATGAACGCCTTTGTGGGATTTGAGGTTTATTAGTTTAGCTGCTGTTTTTGTTGCTTGGAATGCTGCTTCGATTACGCTATTTGGTTCGCCGACGAAAGTTACGACTGACCTGTTGTGATCTGCGTCTCTATTTATATCCAAAATGTATACATTGGAAAATTGAGAGATCGATTTTACGATTTGATAAATAACTTCGGGCTTTGTGCCTTCGCTAAAGTTTGGAATGCATTCAATTAGCTTTCTCATGATGTTTTACATTCAGTGACGTTTGCTTTAATTTCGCTAATTACTTCTTCGTCGTTTTCGAAAAGGCTCAGAATTTCTAGCATTGTTGTGTTGTCTTCAACCGGGAAACCGTATTTTTTGTATGCTTCGTCCAAAGTTGTTTTCATGAGTGGTTGGTCGTCTGCAAGTCCAGGATTATTTATGACTTGGCATGTGAAACTTGTATTTGCGTAGATAAACGGATCTCGATAAAGAGTAAGGTCTACAGTTTCTTCTGTTGTTTCTGTATTGCCATTGTCTTCCGTAGTTTTTTTCTGACCTTCGCAATTTTTGAAAAAGAAAAAAG
>JAOZTS010000132.1 GCA_029939035.1 Candidatus Altimarinota bacterium
TATTAGTTATTTGGATATTTGTTGCATCGTCAGTTCCGTTGTTTTTTACTTTTAAGGTGTATGTGACTGTGTCTCCTGTATATGGATTTTGATTATCCACTGTCAGATTTGTGATTGTGAGATCTGCTGATGTTGAGGCTATGACCGTGAAATCTACTGTGTCTTGGTCGTCTTCTGCGGCTTGGTCATTGTTTACTGTTGAGTCTGGATCCACTTCTGCAGCAGCTGTTATTTCAGCTGAATTTGTTACTGTATCACTTACGCTTGCAGTAACGGTTGCGTCGATGTCCAGCGTAGCTGTATTTCCATTAAGCACTGTACCTACATCCCAAATCCCTGTACCACTTGTGTAAGACCCTTGGCTTGGAGTGTCGCTGGAATATGTTGCGCCTGTTGGTAAAGCGTCTGTGACTTCTACTTCTGTTGCGCCGTCTGGTCCGTTGTTTGTTACTGTGAGAGTGTAGACAACCGTATCGCCTACTTCTGGAGAAGCGTTGTCTATTGTTTTTGCAAGTTCGAGATCAGTTGATGCAGTGTGAGCCTCCCAACTCCTTGGGACATAACTCCCCGTACCAGTTGTTACATGAAGACTGCTTCCTATAAGCCCGAAATGGGTATCTAAATTCGCTGCGTCTCCCCATGGATCTTGTGCTCCTCCAAACCCGTCTTCATTTACTTGTGTCCAATCCGTTCCATCGCACGTGCTACAGCGCCATACTTGTGCACCAAGGACCCCATAACTACCTGTTCCTATATAAAGATTGCTTTCATAAGCTATTGTTCCGGAAATATCTATACTGTCTGAATCTCCAAATCCGTCTGTGTTTATTCGGGTCCATGTTGTTCCTCCATCAAATCGGAAAAGCTCTGTTCCCGTCGTATCGTTATATGTCCCATAATACAGATTTCCGTCATAAAGAAACCCATTTGGTGAATAAATATTGTTTGCATCTCCCCATCCATCTGTATTTACCTGGCTCCAAGAGGCTCCATCTAACTCCCAAACTTCCGTTCCGGTAGTGTTGTTTCTTGTCCCAACATAGAGCTTACTATCGTAATTAATGAATTCTTCAATACCTGTATTATTAGCATCTCCGAATCCATCTGTACTTGTCTGTGTCCAATCTGTTCCATCACAAATGTTACATGTCCAGATTTCTGTTGCCCCACCATTTTGATACGTTCCTACGTAAAGTTTACTGTTGTATTCGCCCATGTTATAAACAACACTATTTGATGCGTTTCCGAATCCGTTTGTATTGACCATGCTCCAAGACGTACCTGTTCCACTATATTTCCAAATCTCCACTCCTGATCCGTTACTTGCTGCTCCATAAAGGCTTCCTCCATAAATAACCATATCGTTGTTTACGCGAGTATTTGATGCATCTCCAAAACCATCTGTATTTACCCTTGCCCAAGTAGTCCCGTTGAATTCCCAGACTTCTACTCCGGTAGAGTTACTGGTTGTTCCCACATACAGTTTACTATTATGAATAATGAAGTTGTCTGTTCCAGAGTTCTCAGAGTCTCCAAATCCATCTGTGTTTGATTGGCTCCAAGTAGTTCCATTGTATTCCCAAACTTCTGTACCAGTTGTGCTGTTCCATAGTGAAATGTATATTTTGCTGTTATAGACAATCATATCGTCAACGTTCCAATTGTCTGTGTCTTCACTATAATCGCCTATGCCTCCATCTGTATTCGTTTGGTCCCACACGGACAAGCCGCTTATCGCATAGGTAGCTTGGATGCTTGATAGAAAGAGGACTAAAATTAGTAGTGGTGCAAGTAGTTTTTTCATCTATAGGAAATTAGGAAATAATTTAATTTAGTTTATTTTAGCGGAAAAATACTATTTTGAGAACAGAAGTATAGAAACATTCCCGCCTCTAGTGACGCCAAAGATTTATTCGTGAATGTGATGTCGGACTGTTTATCTTGTAAAGATGAAACTGGTTAC
>JAOZTS010000059.1 GCA_029939035.1 Candidatus Altimarinota bacterium
TCTTTAAGCCAAGAGCGTAAGCCATAAGGTTTGTAAGGAAATGCAGTGCTGGTGTGAGAACTATCATGACAAGAAGGTTTTGCCATGGAATCACATAAACTGGTAGTAAAAGCAGATACGCCCCAACGACAAAGTCGAGTTGGTCGAATGGGAACCATGGCCGACCTGGTTTGATTTTTAGCCGACGTTTGAAAAATGATTTGATGGCGTCGCCTGTGAGGGCGCCGATTCCGAAGAGGAATGCGTATAGGAATATGTTTATTTGCTGATAGTCGAGGAGAGCGTAGTCGGTTTGGACTTGCTGTTGAATTGCGAGGACTGCGAGGGCACCTATGAATCCTGCTACGAACCCACGGTATGTTTTGTGAGCTCCGAATAGTTTTTCGTGGATTGGGGTGCCGAGAATCGGGATTTTCGCGAATAATACAGGGCACATGTTGGCCACGTAGGCGGGAAGAATTAGGTAGACTGACGATAAGATTAGCTCGAACATATCGAGAGTCTACCAGATTTAGTTCTCTATTATCAGAGGTATTATCAGTGGTCTTCGCTCGAGTTTCTTTCGAGTGTATTTGTCTACTGACTGTTTGATGTAATACTTAACATCCTTTCGAGAAGCTCTTGGGTCTTTTTTTGTAATACCTTTGTATGCTTCTCCTGCCACTTGGGCTATTTCTTCGGTAGTCTTTTGTGATTCATGCATGTAGATGAATCCACGTGAAACGATGTCTGGTGTTTTCTTTAGTTTTTTAGTCTTTTTGTTGATGTGGATGAGCATAACGAGGGTGCCATTTTCGGACATCATTGCTCTGTCGCCCTGGACGTGTGAGCCGATTTCTCCTTCTCCTGAACCATCTATCAAGATGTATTTTGTATCAACTTTTTCTTTTGTCTTTTCTACTTTTCCCTGTGCTGCGTGCAGAACATCGCCGTTTTCTATCATTATAACTTTGTCTTTTGGTATGCGGCATTGTTCTATTGCTAGGCGGCCGAGTTCTTTACGCATGTAATATTCACCGTGAATTGGAATTAAGTATTTTGGTCGAACGAAGTCGATCATTTTCTTGAGCTCTTCTTGTTTTCCGTGCCCTGAACTGTGGACATCCATTATTTGGTTGTGGATGACCTCTGCTCCTAGTTTGGAAAGATTGTTGATTGTTGAATAAATTGCTCGTTCGTTCCCGATAATTGGGGAAGATGAGAAAATTATTGTGTCCCCTCTTTTGATTTTCACATGTGGATGTTCACCTGTGGACATTCGAGTTAGGGCTGAGACCGGTTCTCCTTGGGAGCCGGTTGTAAGGATAAGAGTTTGTTTGTCATTCTCTTTTTTGTATTTTTTCACATCAGATATTGTTCCCTGCGGAACATGTAGGCTCCCAAATTTGCTAGCAATTTCGATGTTTGTCTTCATGCTTCTTCCGCTGACATATAGCTTTCTGTTACATTTTGCGGCTGCATCTATGATCATTTGCAATCTTCCGATTTGGCTTGCAAATGAAGCTACAATCACTCTTCCAGTGGCTTCGCTAATTACTTTTTCTAGAGTCTCCCCTACTTTTTTCTCTGACATACTGTGTCCTGCTTTTAGTGCGTTTGTTGATTCGCAGAAAAGAGCTAACACGTTTTGTCGTCCAAGAGCTTGCATCTTGTGAATGTCGGCTTTTGGCTGGTTTCTAGCAGGCGTGTCATCGAATTTGAAATCTCCAGTGTGAACTATTTTCCCAACTGGTGTGTCTATTACCACTCCAAGTGCGTCTGGAATTGAATGTGCAACTCTGAAAAATTTACATAGGAATTTTCCTAGTTTCAGAGGCTTGTCCGGATTAATTGTGTGAACTTTTGCCAGCTTTTGCTGTTTGAATTCATCAATTCTTTTTTGGACTAATCCCATTGTTAGTGTCGCACCATAAACTGGTGGAAAATCCAATTTTGGAAGTATATAAGGCAATCCTCCTATGTGGTCCAAGTGACCGTGAGTGAGGACAATACCCCTTATTTTCTTCTTGTTTTCTTCTAAATATGAAGTGTCCGGGATTACATAATCTATCCCGAATAAATCATCGCTTGGGAATTCGAATCCCATATCTACAATGATAATGTCATCCTCGTATTCGAAGACCGTCAAGTTTTTACCAACTTCATCTAGTCCCCCAAGTGGAATAATTTTTAGTTTTCCTTTGAGAAATTTTGACGTTGGACTTGGCATAGGCTTGCGAGCAGGTGTGCTCACAGGCTTGTACTTTGGTTTGTTGTACTTTGGCACGTGTGCCTTTTTGTGCACAGGTTTGTGTGCCGGTTTGTGTGTTTTTTTGTGCGCTGCATGCTTATGAGCCGGCTTTTTAGCTGGCTTGTGCGCATGTTTATGCACTGGTTTTTTTCCTGTTTTAGAAAAAACCTTTTTTCCTGTTTGTGTGCTGGATGTATTTTCGTGCTTTTTTGGAGATGTTTCTTCTTTTTGCTCCATGTCTGCTCTCTTCATCCATTGATCAATTTGATCCATGTTTCTTTTTACATTATATTCTACTTTGACCGCTTACCGTTATTATTGTAGCATAAAAAAGCCTTTATTACTATTATAAATACCTATGATTGAAATGGATCAACGTAGCAAGATTGCGATTTTGGGATATGGAGTTGAGGGAAAAGCGATGCTGGAATATTTGGTCGATCACAATTATGACAATATTACTGTTTGTGATAAGAACGTGGACATCAAAGACAAGATGCCAAATGGCGTATCTGTTCGTTTTGGACCGGAATATTTGGATAATTTGATGGATTTTGAAGTAATTTTCCGAAGTCCTGGAATTCGTTATTTAGAGCCAAGAGTTCAGTCTGCAAAGGCTGCAGGGGTGCAAATTACCAGTAGTACTGCATTTTTTATGGATCAGGCGATTTGCCCTGTGATTGGAGTTACGGGAACTAAAGGTAAGGGGACTACGTGTACTTTGATTCATGAAATGCTTAGTGAGGCTGGCGAGGACTCTTATCTTGGGGGAAATATCGGTAAGCCGGCTGTTGAATTTTTAGATCATATAAAAGGAAAAAGTGTTATGGTTTTGGAGCTTTCTTCGTTCCAACTGCAAGACTTGAAGAACAGTCCTGATTATGCGGTTATTTTGAATACAACGACTGATCATTTGGATTATCATGTGGATAGAAATGAGTATTTGAAAGCGAAAGAAAGCCTTCTTGCTCACCAAAATGACGATAGTGTTGCTGTATTGAACAAGGATTATGATTATGTTGAAAATTATGAGCCACTTGTAAAAGGAGAGCTGAAATATGTGAGTGTTGAGGAAGAAGTGAAGGATGGAGCATATGTGATGGGGGATGAAATATTTTATGAAGGCGAGAAAATTTGTGATGCTTCAGATGTGGCCTTGGTTGGAGCGCACAATTTGGAGAATATTTTGCCGGCTATCGTTATTGCAAAAGAATTTGATGTAAAAAAGAAGGATATTGTGAAAGTAATTAAGTCATTTAAAGGGCTGCCTCATAGACTTGAACTGGTAAAGGAAGTGAAGGGTGTTCGCTATTATAATGATTCTTTTTCAACAACTGCAGAGACTTCGATGGCGGCTGTGGACAGTTTTGATGAGCCAACAGTTTTGATTGCTGGAGGGAGTGGCAAGGGTCTGGATTATTCAAATTGGGCAACTAAAATTCTTACAAAACCGAGTTTGCATACAGTTATTTTGATTGGTGCAACAGCTGAGCAGATGGATCAGGCGATTATTGATGCGGAGAAAAAGCTGGGAGATGCCGAGGGCTCCCCTACTAGAGTGATATTACGGAAAGATCTAGAAGAAGCCATTTTGGAAGCGTTCGTTCGTGCTGAAAAAGGCGGAGTCGTGGTGATGTCCCCTGCTGCTGCGAGCCTGGATCAGTTTAAGAATTACAAATATAGAGGCCGAGCTTTTAGGAAAGCGGTGGCGAAGTTGAGGTAGGTTTGTCGTCTCCTTTTCTCATCATTCCTAACATTTCTTTGTCGACGGCTTTTGTTACAAGAAGCATTATTGCATAGACGACCGCACCGATTGGGATTAATACTAAGACATTCCAGTTTTGGATGTATGTGTAAGTTGGGGCTTGGAGGAAGTAGACGGCTGCGCCCATTACTCCAGCTGAGAAAATGATTTTTCCTAATTTTTTGAAATCTATCGAGAATTCCAGGTATTTTCGAGCTACGTAATATGTAGCTATCAGGATGAAAAGTTCGCTGAGAATAGACGTAAATGCTGCCCCTCTGAATCCGTAATGTGGGATCACTATGAGATTTGCTACTATGTTGAAAATTGCACATGCACCGTTGATGTAGAGGAGTTTTGATTGTTGATTTATCGCTATTAGGATGAATGCGAATAGAACGTTTAGGAATTGGAACAGTAGTGCGAAAATGAGGATTTGGAATGCAATGTCAGAGCCGTAGAAGCCATCCCCTAGCCGAGAAAGGAAGTCTGGCGTGGATACCACAAATATGATTGGGAATGCTAGAATGACTCCCCCAACTACCATTGGAATCGACAGTGCTGCGAGGAAATCGAATGCGTAGCTGATTACTTTTTTGTACTTGTCTGTCTTTTCTTTGATAGTTCTGGTCAAAACCGGAAGCACTGAATTCATGAAGTACAAAGGCAGAATGGCGAAGTGTTCGAGCATTTTCATTGCAACTCCGTAGATTCCGACTTCTTCATCTCCTCTGATTACTGAGATCAATATGGTGTCGATGCGGAAGTAGATTGTGTTTAGAATTAGGGCTAAACCGTATGGAAGTGATTTTACGAGAACGTTTCTCCAAAGGTCGATGTCGAATCTGTACTCGAGTTTTGTGACTTTTTTGACGTAATGATTTGTGATTAATAGCATTATCAAATTCCCTATTACTCCTGCGAATAACAGCATGAAGAATCCTAGTTCGGATTCCCCTTTGAACCCGCAGAAAACTACGTACACCATGAATCCGACTGAGACCACTTTTCCTAGGACGTTTGCGATTGAGGACTGGTGCATGCGGAGTTTTGCCTGGAGGACACTTGAGATTGTTCCGTTTATAATTGTGATAAAAACTGTGATTGAGGCGATCGCTACACCGATTGGGACGTATGAATTTTCGTAGTTAGGCATGAGGAAAACGGCGCCGATTGCGAGAAGCATGGTCCCAACGACGAGGATGGTCCTGAGTGACAGGATATTTCCAATGATTTTGGGGATTCTGCTCTCATCCTCAGACATTTCCCTAACTGCTATGGTGAAAAGTCCGAGATCGGCTGCTATTCCGAAAAATGCCAGAAATTCATAGATAATTACGTATTCTCCGTATCCTTTTGGGCCAAGATAACCTGTGGCGATTTTTACGACTGCAAGCCCTAAAAGTGCTACCAGGACTTTACCTGCGATCTGCCAGGCCGTGTTTGATAAGATTTTTCGTGCTGTGGACATGCGATTAGGATATATAAGGTTTTTGGGGTTTGCAAGGCTGCTTTGTGCTATAATATTGGCAATAAAATTTTAATATGCATGAAGTTAAGTCACAATTAGAGGAGCTCGATAAATATATCAAGGATGGGCTGGAAAAGATTGACCTTTCGGGGAAACGGAAAGAGGTCGAAAAACTGAACGAGGAGATGTCTGCTCCTGGGTTTTGGGACAATAAAGACAAAGCGGCAGAGGTTGGGCAGAGAGCGAGTAATTTGACGAAATTGATTGAGACTTGGGAAGGGATTGTCGAGGAAGTGGATGAACTTTTGGGGTTGTTGCCGGAGATTTCTCCTGAGAAAGATCCTGAGGCTGCTGAGGAGTTTAAGGAGATGGTTGTGGCTTTGGCTGATCGATGGAGGAAACTGGAGATTTCGACGTTCTTGAGCGGGAAATATGATGAAAATAATGCGATTGTTACTATACATTCAGGTACTGGGGGAACTGATGCGGCGGATTTTGCTGAGATGCTTTTGAGGATGTATTTGAGATATGGAGAACGAATGGAATTTGGAACTGAGATTTTGGAAAAATCTGTGGCGGATGAGGCCGGGATAAAGAGTTGTACATTTACTGTGAAGGGGCAGTTTGCTTATGGATATCTGAAAGGTGAGGCTGGCGTGCATCGGTTGGTGCGACTATCCCCTTTTAATACTAAACATACTCGGGAGACTTCGTTTGTGTTGGTGGAAGTTTTGCCGGAGGTTCATTTTGCTGAGGATGTAGTGATCGCTCCGGATGATTTGCGTGTTGATGTGTTTCGGGCTGGTGGACATGGTGGGCAGGGCGTGAATACTACTGATTCGGCGGTGCGGATTACACATATACCAACTGGGATCGTGGTTTCGTGTCAGAATGAGAGAAGTCAGTTACAAAATAAGGAGCAGGCTATGAAAGTTTTGCATGCGAGGTTGGCGGATTTGATGGAAAAACAGCAAGCTTCGGAGCTTTCAGAGTTGCGAGGTGAGACCCAGGATATTGCGTGGGGAAGCCAGATTCGGTCGTATGTTTTGCATCCGTACAAGATGGTGAAAGATCATCGGACTGACTACGAGGAAAGCGATCCGGATAAGGTTTTTGATGGGGAATTGGATGGTTTTATTGAAGCGGAGCTGAAGAAAGAGGTGAAGTAGGGATGGAGCTTTGGGTGTGGGGTGTTTTTTTGTGGTTGGTAAAATAGTAAAAAAATTTGGAATTTTTACTTTTTGTATGCATCTTTTCTGTAGGCGATGTCTATGATGAATCCTTTTGTTTTTCCTTTTGTAAAAACTATCCTGATGTTGTTTTTTCTTAAACGGTAGATACCTTTGAGCTCTTTCAGGGGCTTGATGTCATAGTTTTTCAGACTTAGGCCAAGGATATCCCTGAATATTTTGAGGAATTTAGATCTTTGCTTTTTATTCAGTTTTTTTAGAAATTTTTCGATTTTATCCATCTATCTTTTA
>JAOZTS010000060.1 GCA_029939035.1 Candidatus Altimarinota bacterium
AAGTTTAGTGTTTTGGATGTTGGAACAGGTAGTGGTTGTATTCCAATTTCGATTGTGCATGGATTTACTGAAAGTGAAGGTGAAATTGAACAGATTGATGCTGTTGATATTTCCGAGGGTGCTTTGGAGGTTGCGATGGTGAATGTGTCTCAGTATTCTTTTGAGAATTTGATACATGTTTTCCAGAGTAATTTGTTGGAAGCTGTTGATGAGGGTGAGAAATATGACCTGATTGTTTCTAATCTTCCATATATTGGAGAGTCTGATGGGTTGGTAGAGGAAAATGTAAAAAAGTATGAGCCTAATGCTGCTTTGTTTGGTGGTGAAGGCGGTTTGGAGTTGTACAAAAAAATGTTTCAACAGATGCGCGAAAAGAGTGTAGGGTTCGAGATGATGGTGTGTGAATTTGGCTTTGGGCAGGGAGATGAGATGCGAGAGCTGTTGAATAAATATTTTGATCAAAACTGGGCTATTGAAAAGGACCTTGCAGGAATAGATAGGATTTTTATAGTTTCTTAAGTAAAATACACAAGATGTTAGATAAATTAGAAAAATTAGAAAAAGAATATTTGGAGATTCAGGGAAAGTTGGCAAATGCTGATGTAATTGCTGATCAGAATCTTTATAAAACTCTATCCAGAAGGTATAAACAGCTTGAACCAGCTGCGGATTTGGCAAATGAGTTCAGAGAGGTGATTCAGTCAAAGGAGGAGGCAGAGGGGATTTTGAAAGAAGAGACTGATGCTGATATGAAAGAGTTGGCTGAGGCTCAATTGTCGGAGGCGAAGGAAAAGCTTGTGAAACTAGAGGAGGATGCGAAGGTAGAATTGTTACCAAAAGATCCTAATGATGCAAAAGATTGTATCGTGGAGGTACGTGCGGGTGCTGGAGGTGATGAAGCGGCCATTTTTGCAGGAGAGATAGCTAGAATGTACTTTAAATATGCTGAAAATAATGGTTTGAAGGTTGAATTGATGAGTAAAAGTGAGGGATCCCCAGGATGTATTAAGGAAATGATATTTGCGGTTCGTGGAGATGGGTCTTATGGAAAAATGAAATATGAAAGTGGCGTTCACAGGGTTCAGAGAATTCCTGTTACTGAAAGTCAGGGGCGTGTGCATACTTCTGCGGCTTCTGTAGCGGTTTTACCTGAGGCCGAGGAAGTTGATATCGAAATCAAAAATGAAGACTTGAAGATAGATATTTTTCGTTCATCCGGGCCTGGGGGACAGAGTGTGAATACTACTGATTCTGCGGTTCGTATGACACATATACCAACTGGATTGGTGGTTACTTGTCAGGATGAAAAATCTCAGTTGAAAAACAAGAATAAGGCGTTAAGTGTTATGAGAGCGCGTTTGTATGCGGCAAAGGAAGAAGAATTGGCAAAGGAAAGAGGTGATGCACGCGCCAGTCAGATTGGTACAGGTGACAGAAGTGAGAAAATTAGAACATACAATTTTCCTCAAGATAGAGTTACTGATCATCGTATTCACAAAAATTGGAGTAATCTTCCAGGAATTTTGGACGGCGACATTAGTGACATTTTTGAATCTTTGGCAATTGCTGACCAAGAAAAGAAGCTAGAGGAGGTGGGGGAGTGACTATTGCTGATTGACGAATTGTAATATTGGTGTATATTTACCTACCAATAATTAATATATTATGTCTTTTGATGCAGAAAAAATAGAAATTGAATCAGGCTATGTAGATCAATTACAAGTTGTGGATTTAGTTGATGATATGATGGCTCAAAAAAGTTGGCAGGAAGTAAAACCTTTTGTAGATGGGGTTCTTCCGGAATTTATGTTGTATATGTCGTATGAAGATAGTCCCGAAAAGGTTATTGGTCTTTTAAATAGAATGAGACTTTCGGTTAGAAACAGGTTGTATCTGTCTTTGTTGGACCGGATGGATGGGTATTCTCTTAGTGACAGGAGATTTGAGGAAATTATAGAGCAAAGACATGTTGCAAGGTTGTGTTTGGTTGAAAAGGAAGCTGCTCAAATAAAATTTCTTGATGTAATCGTCGAAAAGATTCGAAAATATGTAAGTAAAGTGGTGGATGATGATGTTATAGGAGAAATTCTTAAGGGAAGATTAGAAGTTGCTTAGTTATTCGACAAAGTGACATCCGAGAGTTCGTCTTCTTTTTTTTGCTGAGGTTAAGATGAGGAGGGCTGTTTGTGCTAGGTTGGTTGTTTCAGCTATTATTTGATTCGTGGAGGTGATGTGAGAGAGTTCTTGGAGAATTTGTTTTATAGCTGGGATTCCTTCTTTTTTGATTAATTTGCGATCTCTTACTATTCCGGCGTATTTCCACATTAGTTTTTGGATTTCTTTGCGAAGGCGCTTTGCCAGTAGTGATTCTTTTGAGGTTTTTAGTGAGAGAGTTGGTCTGTCTATTGTTATGATTTTTAGTTTTTTGCTAGGTTTTAGTTTTTTTATGATTTGATTACTGAAGACTAGGGCTTCGAGGAGTGAGTTGGAGGCGAGGCGATTTGCGCCGTGTACTCCTGTTCTTGTTACCTCGCCGAATGCAAAAAGATTTTTGATTTTGGTTCGGCCGTTTAAGTCAGTTTTTACTCCTCCACAAAGATAGTGGGCTGCCGGGGTTACCGGGATGTGGTCTTTGGCCATGTCTATTTTGTAGGATCTTAGTTTTGCGTAGATTTTTGGGAATCTTTTCTTGAGAAATTTGCGGTCCTTGTGTGAAATGTCGAGGTACACAGGTCCATCTTCTAATTCTTTGTAGATTTCTTTTGCAACTATTGATCGTGGAGCTAAATCTTTGAGTTTATGTCGCTTTGTCATGAATCTCTGACCTTTTGAATTTAAAAGTTTTGCTCCTTCCCCTCTGACTGTTTCTGAAATTAAAAATCTTGGTGTAATTTGTTTGTCTAATGCGGTTGGATGGAATTGTATGAACTCCATGTCTTGAGTTTTGCAACCAGCTTCTACTGCCATTGCAATTCCGTCACCTGTGGCGATGGATGGGTTTGTTGTGTTTGAATAAATCTGTCCGATTCCTCCAGTTGCCAGAATAGTTTGATCGGCAAATATATTGTCGACTTGGTTTCTGTGAATTACTTGAGATCCATAGCAGGTTTTCCTATGTGTAATTAGCTTGAGCGCGAAACAGTTTTCTATGATTTTTATATTTAAATGTTCTTTTACTCTTTTAATTAGAATTCTCTCAATTTCTTGCCCGGTGTAGTCTCCCACATATGCAATTCTTCTCTTGTTGTGGCCGCCTTCTTTTGCAAGCTTGAGTTTGTTTTTGTCTTTTTCAAATGCAACTCCCAGGTCAATGAGTCTGTATATGGCTTCGGCAGAATTTTCTACCATGAATCTGACAGCTTTTTTGTCGTTATGAAAATCTCCTGCTTCGATGGTGTCGTTTATGTGTTTTTCTGCATCATCAGTTTTATCTAAAACTGCAGCGATTCCTCCTTGAGCATAGTTTGTGTTGGAGTCTATTAGTTTTTTCTTTGTAACGAGAATAACTTTACCTTTCTTTGCTGCATGGAGCGCAAAGTTTAGTCCTGAAATCCCTGAACCTATAACGAGAAAGTTTGTTTGCATGATCGATCATTAGCATATAGTATTTGCGGGCTATGAAAAAGCCAGAATTATTGGTTCCTGCTGGGAATCTAGACAAATTGAAGATTGGATTGCAATATGGGGCTGACGCCTTCTATCTTGGGTTGCCAACTTTTAGTATGAGGAGTGGTGGACAGAATTTTACAGAGGAAGAATTGTTGGAGGGTGTGAAGTTGATTCGAGATGCTGGGAAGACTTTTTATATTACTTTGAATATTTATCCCAGGGGTCTGAAAGTTGAGACTTTCAAGCACCATATTGAGTTTTTGAGGGATAAAGTTAAACCTGATGCGATTATTCTTGCGGATCCTGGAGTTTTTGAAATTGTGCGAGAAGTTTATCCGGAGGTGGAAGTTCATATTTCTGTACAGGCGAATATTTGTAATTGGAGAGGCGTGAAATTTTGGCAAAAGCAGGGTGTGACTCGTGTGATTTTGCCAAGAGAGTTGATGATGAAAGAAATCCAGGAGATTCATGAAAAAGTTCCTGATATGGAGCTTGAGTTTTTTGTGCATGGAGCTATCTGTGTTGCATATAGTGGTAGATGTTTGCTTTCTGCGTATATGACTGGGCGAGATGCGAATCAGGGACAATGCGCACATAGTTGTCGTTGGAAGTATCGACTTGAAGAGGAGAAGCGTCCTGGTGAATACATGCCAATTGAAGAAGATGAACATGGAACTCACATTATGAATTCACGTGATATGTGTTTGTTGCCTTATTTGAAGGAATTGGAGAAAGCTGGGATTTGTAGCTTCAAAATTGAGGGACGGAATAAAACGGAGTACTATTTGGCGACGGTAACCAAGGTATATAGAAAGGCTATTGATGATGGGTTTAATGAGAGTCTGGTTGATGAAGTGAAGAAGACTGCAAATAGAGGATTTATTCCTGGATTTTTGAAGGGGTTTCCTGGTGAGGGAAATATTTATTATGAAAAAAATGCTCCTATTTCAACTCATAAGTTTATTGGAATTGTAAGAGAGGTCCTTGATGATGAAAAGTATAGAGTTGAGATTAGAAATCGATTAGAAAAAGGTGAAGAAATTGAAATTATGACTCCTGACGATCAATTTGTGATGAAAATTGAAGAAATGTATGATATGGGAAATGAACCTGTGAATGCAGTTCATGGTGGTGCTGGGGACAAGGTTTTGAAGTTGAAGGAGGGGTTAGTTGTAGGGACTATTTTAAGAGCCCAAGTTTCTCAATAAGTTCGTTTGCGTCTTTGTTCAGATCTTCTGTTCTGTGGAAAATCAGATTTGAGCTTTTTATGTAGCGGTCGTTTCTTTCTTTGTAGAGTTATTCTAATTCTTCTTTGAAGGATTAATAGTTTGTGAGAGGAGGTCTGTTTGTATCATTCTCTATAAATTTGATGCTGTCTTGTGGTTGCCTGTATAGGTAGATGATTTTACCGCCTTTTTTTAATTCTATCTCGTTTTCTTTGTCTATTATTGTTCCGCCTCCAGTTGCGATTACTGTATTCTCTAGAGTTGCAACTTTTGCAGCAACTTTAGATTCTTTTGCACGGAAATACTCCCAACCTTTTAGGTCTACAATTTTTGCGATCTTCTTTTTTTCTTCCTTCTCAATGATTTTATCGGTATCAACAAATTTCCATTTTAGACTTTTAGCTAAAATTTTTCCTAATTCTGTTTTTCCGCTACCTCTTAGGCCGGTTAGTACTATATTCATGGTTGTGATCAAAGTGATGTAAGAATTGCAGTGTTAGTGCTAGAGCGAGTAAAGTAGTTGCCCCGCTGACTATCAATGGAACGTGGTATCCGAGTGATTCTCCCATTGGTCCAAAGATGATTGCTCCAGTCGCTGACCCTATTGTAGCAGTAAAAGTGAAAATACTAGCATTTCCACCGACTCTTTTGAGGTCAAACAGCTGTGCTATGCCATAAATGATGAAGAAAAAAGTCGCCGCATCTCCGATTTCGTGGATTATTCTGAAGATTGCTGAAATGATTGGTTTATTTATTGTCATCAAGATATGCCCAGATCCACTCATGAAAAGGCCAACTACAAGTATGTATTGAGTTTTCCATTGATGGATTTTTTTTGAAATTATCTGCACTGTAAGAGCCATTGTTATGATGGCAGTCCCCATGTACAAGCCCATTTGGAGCTTGGTTAGGTTTAATGTTTCTTTGAGAAAAAGTCCATAGGTTGTACTTTCTGCACCCCAATGGATAGCGAAAAGGAATATTATTAACAGGAAAAATAGGATTTTTGGTCTGAAGATGTCTTTTTTGTATTGTAGTAATGGGAATTGTGAAGTTTTAGTTTTTGGGAGAGTAATTTGGCTTATTATTGTCATTACCAAGAAGAGCACTGCGATGATTATAAATATTTTTTCGAAGGCTAAATCTTTTTCGAGGAAAAATCCTGCTGCGATCATTCCAAGTCCAGTCATAAAGTAGTTGAGCCCCTGATAAATTCCAATTCTTTTTGAAACGTGTTCTTTGTTTGTAGATTTGTAGAACAGACTTTCTGATGAAGTCGCGTAGATTGTTTTCCCTATTCCTCCGATGACAGATATTAGAGCTATTAGGTAGAAATCATGCGTTTGTGACAATCCGAAATAGAATATTGCAATTAATGCCAGAGATATTCCGATTAGGGTTTTTGATTTTAATCTGTCGTTGCTAAGGCCCGATGGTAGGATTGTGATAATGCTGCTTATTGTTCCAAGTGCAAAGATAATTCCAATTTGGGTTCCTGTTAATTCAATACTGTTGTAGTAAACCCCGAGAAAGAACGACATGGCGGCTATGAGCATTTTTACAATGCTGTTGAAAATAGAGAGTTTTGTGATAGAATTATTTTCCATTTTTCTGCATTAGCTTCAGGTCTTTCCAGAAAGTTGAATAACTTTTTGATACACAGTTTGGGTTTTTGATTTTTAGGCTTGGAATTAGATCTTGGATCATTCCGAAGCACATTGCCATTCTGTGATCGTTGTAGGTTTCTATTATGATTTTTTTCGTTGGCGGATTTTCTTTGAGGTTTGGATTTCCCTCTATCTTTATGGAGTCTTTAGTGGTTTTTACTTTTATTCCAAGTTTTGTGAGTTCATTTTTGAGTGCTTGTAGTCGATCAGTTTCTTTGATTCTTAGATTTTCTATGTTTGTAATGTGGGTTGTTCCTTTTGCATACGCGGCAAGTACTGCAAATGTCATTACTAGATCTGGTGTTTCATTCATATCTATTTTTCCAAGTGCCTTTAGTGATGTGCCGGTTTTG
>JAOZTS010000004.1 GCA_029939035.1 Candidatus Altimarinota bacterium
CGTTGGAGTTCCTTTGAAGAAAATAGCGACTGACGAACTGGGGAATGCGATCATGGCAAATGTTATTTCGCTGGGAATTGTGAGTGGATTGGTGAAGTTTGATGTGGAAATGATTAAGAAAGTTCTGGGGAAAATATTTGAGAAAAAGGGAGCGGAGATTATTAAATTAAACGAAAAGGCTGCGGATATGGGACATGAGTTGGCGAGCAAATGGGCGGATGATTTTCACGTGGAAATGAGCGGTGGAAGTGCTAAGGGCAATATGTTTATCGAGGGGAATGATGCGTTTGCGCTGGGAGCTTTGAAAGCAGTGTGCAAATTTGTTGGAGAATATCCGATGACTCCTTCTTCTGCTATTTTGCATTTTATGGCGAAGTGGGCGGAGAAATATGGCGTTGTCGTGAAGCATACTGAGGATGAGATTGCGGCTTGTAATAGTATCATCGGAGCTGGGTTTGCTGGAGTGCGGTCGTTGGCTGCAACTTCTGGTGGAGGACTGGCGTTGATGGGCGAAGCGATTGGTTTGGCCGGGATGAATGAGGTGCCATGTGTTATCGCAAATGTGATGAGGCCTGGGCCGGCGACTGGTTTGCCTACTCGGACTGATCAGGGGGACTTGAGGCAAGTGATTCATGCGGGACAGGGTGATCCGGTGAAATTGGTTTTGCTACCTGCGAATGCTGAAGAGTGTTTTTATCAGGGATATGAGGCGTTTAATTTAGCGGAAAAATATCAGCTTCCCGTGATTGTTTGTTTCGACAAGCATTTAGGGGAAGGATATTTTACTGTACCGCCTTTTGATGAATCTGGGCTTTCTGTTGATCGTGGAAAATTGGTCACTGAAGCTTCTGATGATTACAAAAGATATGAACTGACTGAAGATGGAATGAGCCCTCGAGCTATTCCGGGAGTAAAGGGTGGGATTCATCGAGCGACTAGTGATGAACATGATGAGTACGGGGATGTCACGGAGGATGCTCCAAATAGGATATTGATGGTGGAGAAGAGAATGAAGAAGATTGAATTGGCTTTGGAGGACTGTCCTAAGCCTGAGCTGATAGGTGATGCCGGAGCTGAGATTACTTTTGTAACTTGGGGATCTAGTGTTGGAATCAGTAAAGAGGCTGCTGAGATTCACGGCAATGCGAATGTTTTACAAATCAAAACTGCTTACCCATTTCATACAAAAGAAGTTAAAGAGATTTTGGAATCTGTGAAGAAACCAATCCTGGTTGAACATAACTATACTGGGCAGATGGGAGGGCTGATTGCTGAGCATACTGGGATTCTTATTGAAGAAAAAGTTTTGAGATATGATGGTCGTCCGATGACCGCAAAATATATTCTTGATAAAATTTAATGACGGAATTAAAAGATCTACAAACTAGGAAAAATCCAAGCTGGTGTCCGGGATGCGGAGACTATGGAATCCAGGCTGCATTGAAACAAGCCATTGTGAATCTGGAAGTTGATCCTGCGGACGTGGCTATTTCTACGGGAATTGGATGTGGATCAAAAATAAATCAGTGGGTGAATACTTACGGATTTGCGGGGCTACATGGACGAAGTATTCCTGTTGCGATGGGAATCAAATTGGCGAATCCAGAGCTGACTGTGATCGACGTGAGCGGGGATGGAGATGGATATGGAATTGGGATGGGACACTTCATTAATACTATGAGACGGAATTTAGATATTACTTATATTGTTCAAAATAATCAGGTTTATGGACTGACTCTTGGGCAGACTTCTCCTACTTCTGAGAAGGGTGCTGTCGGACCGTCTACTCCACATGGAGTGATCGAAGAGCCTGTGAATCCTTTGCGTCTAGCGCTTTCGAGCGATTGCACATTTGTGGCTCGTGGTTTTGCGGGTGACATTCCACACCTGACAGAGTTGATAGAAGAGGCGGTGAAGCATCGTGGATTTGCTCTAATCGATGTGCTCCAGCCGTGTGCGACATTCAACAAAGTGAATACTCATCAATTCTTTAGAGAGAGAGTTTACAAGCTGGATGATCATGATGTGACGGATTTGGGGAAAGCTTTTGAAATTGCAGGAGAATGGGGAGACAAGATCCCGATTGGAGTTTTCTACAAAGTGGAAAAGCCTACATATGAAGATGGTGACGTGGGGCTGAAAAGTGGTAACCCGGTGAAGGCGGATATTTCTGATGTGAATGTGCAGGCGGTAATGGAGAGTTTTATGTAATATTGGTTTGAGGGGACAAAGCCTTTTTGACTCCTCCCTCTTTTTGTTGTAGACTCTGCTCTTGTAATTTTTACTATGTCAGAAGCTTTAAGTGAATATACGGTAGGAGGGGTAATCAAAACGGGTAAGGCGGATTTGGGTTTGGAACTTTCTGAAGATGACGCACAAGCTGTTATTGATGAGAGTAGAAGGTTAATCATGATGACCGAGGGAACATCTCATTCTGGTAGTTTACCTTCAATTCGGGATTTAATAAGACGTCAAATTGAGAAAAATGAAAAGGCTCGGTTTTTTGAAAAAGCAAGTGAGCTATATTTCGTGGCGAGATCTTTATACCTAAAGCTTCATCCTGATGGAAAATATTGGCCTCCCGAATCTCTTAGCCCTAGATATATAGCAAAAATAACAACATTTTCGGAGCGTTTTCCTCCAGAATTCAAAAATCGTACCGCTGAATACGCTGCAACTATTTATATACCCTCAATAATCAAGAGATTAAGTGTAATGCTAGAAGAATTTGATATTAGCGAAGGACCGATTGTTGGTAGGACATGCTATTTAATCGAGAATTCACAAATTTCTCAAGTAACTATTTCTAATATTACAAATAATGGGTTTTTATCTCTAAAAACAAAAAGAAATAACAAATACCATATTAAAGGAATGCGAAGTATTCGTCCTGATAAGTGTCTGTTTCTATCATTGTCTGATGCAGAAGAGCATTTAGCAAAATCGCAGGAGGACACAGACAAAAACCTCAACAATTAATTTTGGAGACAATTTCGAATTTTATGTGGTGTTGTTAAGCTTGCAACAACAGTTTTTTTGGAATTGTCTGTTGATTTCTCCTAAAGATTTGTACTATAATTTATGTAGAAATTTATTACTATATTTGTATATATGATTAAAGATCAATGCATCTCGGTTACAGACCTTCGTACTAATACCAAAAAATGTCTCGAAGGCCTTGAACAAGAGCCAAAGTATGTGTTTATAAACAATAAACCAGTGGCCGTAATTGTTGATATTGTTGCTTATGAGAAGACTTTTAAAAGAACTGAACTAGTGGAATTGGATGAGTCTGAGGTGACCCCAGAAATGAAAAAGAAAGTGGAAGAAGCTTTGAAAACTAGGAAGGAAGACTTGCTGGACATATAATTCTTGCATGAAACAAATTCAGAGAATTCTTGAAAAAAAGGAGGTTTTACTGTTCCTTCAATCTAGAAAGTTAATCAAACAATATCAAAAAGCTAAACTGTACTTACTACAGGGGCACGCTTTACAAGTAAAGTTTAAAGAAAGGAAACCTAAAGGAAGTGGGACGTGGTGTTTTAGAATAAGCAAGCAATATCGTGCTGTTGGCGGGTTTGACGAAGGTGGAAATTTGATAATCGCCAAGGTAGATAATCACCAATAAAGATATTTTATGTAATTTGACTTATCGGTGAAATTTCTCTATAAAACTCTCCTGTCTATTTAATTTACAAAAATGGCTATATCGAAAAGCGAAGCACCAGATCCTGAGGAATTTGTACGTGACCAAATATCTAATCATGTGGGGCATGATGTGTATGACCTGGATGATAAAACTGCTATTAGCGGAACAGTCGTGAGATCTATTATGGAAGCACTGGACAGGAAAATACTACCAACGAAACCAGTAAATTTATCTTGCGTTGAATTTTGCGGGAGCTATACCTTATCTAGTTGTATAGAGTTTGTGAGAGCTCGTATAAAGTCTAAATGCTCGAGTGGTCCCTCTAAAGAGTGATTTGTGGGGTCTCGATTTCTCTTTGATGTAGAGCTCTTCGGATGTGGGCGAGCGCTTTTACTTGTAATTCATGAACATTGGCACGACTTGTTCCCTGTGCGGCCCCAATTTCTTCGAAAGTTAGGTCGTTGTCGTCGAATGGTGTGCCCGGATCTTTTACTCCATAATAATCTCTCATAACTGCTTCCTGCTTTCGAGTAAGTCTGTTTACTTTTTCTGCGGCTACTTCAACAGCATGCTTTTTGTGCATTGCCTCGTCTACGGCTGGGATTGAGGCTGGTGTATTTGAGCTGATGCTTTCTATTTGGTCGCCCTCTTGCAGAAGTTCTTGAGATTTTACCAGTGTCTCTGGCTCTATTCCAAGCCTTTTTGCATGAGTTTCCATTGGAATAACTTCGCCTCCTTCTACTTCATTTTCCCAAACGGCCATGTCATATTTCTCAGCTCTTTCATAAGCCCCGATCGGAATGCGGACTGTGTTTCTTAGTTCTTTTGACCTTCTTTGTAGCTGATCGTAGAGGGGATTCAGGAGCATAGTGGAAAATCGAATTTGCATAAGACCGTTTTCCACATAACGATCTAGCCTATCGAGAAGTACCAATATTCCCTCATGAATTAACTCCTCCAGTTCATCGTCCGATTCCGCAAAATGTCCAGCAATGCTTGCTATCAAATCAAGGTGGGTTTCTACTATTCTATCGATGGCTTCTTGGGCTTTTGAGCCCTCTGTGTAATCACACATTAACCTCATTTCCTCATGTCGTGTAACTTGTACGTTTGGATCAATGTCTGAGCTTTGCTCTAGTGGTTCCCCTCCGTCCAGTTTTTCAATTATGCTACGAATTCTCAAGTTGTTCGCCTTGAACAAAACGCCTATGTAGAACCTTTGGAGAGTATCTACTCTTTTGATTAATTCAGCGTATATCTGGGGTTTTCCGATGAAAACTTCTGGTTTTGATTCTGGTTCTGATTCTGATTGTGGCGCGCAAGGTAAAAGCATATTTTCGTTTAATTCTGCGAGACTTTAACAGCTTTTTGTAAAAAGTAAAGGCTAGAGGAGTTTTAGATTTCTGTTTAGGCCTTTGCGTTTGGCGCGCATGAGTGGGGAGCCGGCGTAGGTTTCGAGGAATTTTTCGTCGGTTGGGATTTGGGTTTTTGAGATTTGATCGCCGGCTATTTTTTGTTCCGGGTTGGAGGTTTTTTGGCGGGCGATGTTGTGGGGGCAGACTTCTTGGCAAATGTCGCAGCCGAAGATGCGTTTGGTTTTTTGGATTTGGTCGGCTATTGGTCGTGGAATTTCGTCTCGGTTTTCGATGGTATGGTATGAGATGCATTTGCGGGCATCGATGTCGCCGGGGGCTGTGATCGCTCCGGTAGGACAGGCGTCTAAACAGCGAGTGCAAGCGCCGCAGGATATCTTGATGGATTCGCGGTTTGGTTTGAGTTTTTGGTTTGTAAAGATGACCGCGAGGAAAATCCAGGACCCAAATTCTGGAGAAATGAGGCAGGAGTTTTTACCAATGAATCCGAGATTTGCTTGTTCTGCGAATGCGCGTTCGAGGACTGGGCCGGTGTCGACATAGTATTTGGTTTCCGCTTTTGGGTCGGCTTCTAGGATGAATTTTTCGAGATCCTTGAGCATCTTTTTGATTGTCTTGTGGTAATCGCGACCGTAGGCGTAACGGGCCACTCGGCCGTGGTTTGGCTTTAAGGATTCCTGGTCGTAGTAATAATTTTTTCCCAAAACTATTACAGATTCACTGTCATTTATTCGTGGTTTCTTCATGTACTCCATACCTGCTTCGTGGTCTTCTGCGAGCCATTTTTCGTGTGCATCGAGGTATTTCTCTGGGAGTTTGCCAGAAGTGAAGCCTACAAGATCAAAGCCTAGAGATAGCGCGTATTGCTCAATTTTTTCTTCCATATTTTTATGCTCCAACATTAAGCAACATTTTGCAATTCTATTTTCATTCCTAGCCTTAACTTTCCAAAACTTTGGGAGTACTATTTTTTCCTTACCTTAATTTTATGGTTATTTCAGACAGTCTAAAATTGGAGTTTCAGAGAGCGAAGACGGTGTTCGATGCAGCTGAGAGGATTGTCATAATTTCACATAGGAGTCCGGATGGCGATGCTGTGGGGAGCAATTTGGCGCTGAGATATGGGCTCGAGGCTCTTGGAAAAACTGTTGTGAGCGCATGTGTGGATCCGGTTCCTGCAAATAGCATCTATATGAAAAAGGCTGATAGTTTTGTTTCGGATTTTAATTATGAGGATTTTGATGTTGTTGCGAGTGTGGATTGTGGGGCTTTGAAATTGGTAAAATTCCATGAGGAAAAGCCGGAGATTTTGTCTGGGGAGAAGCCGTTTGTGAATTTTGATCATCACGAATCAAATGGTAATTTTGGGACTGTGAACCCGGTGGATCCGGATGCGTGTGCGACGGCTTTTGTGCTTTATGGATTTTTTAAATTTATGGGGTGGAAAATAAATATCGATACCGCAACTGCACTCCTCCACGGAGTGTATTTTGATACCGGGGGAATGATGCATAGCAATGCAACTGCGGAGGTTTTTCGAGTGGCGAGCGATTTGATGTCGAAGGGGGCAAATGTTCAAAAAATTTCTAAGGAACTTTTTCATACAACTCCTATAAATAAGTTGCGACTTTGGGGGAAGATATTGGAGCGGACATATGTGAACGATGAGGGCGTGACTGTTTCTGCTGTTGGACGTGTGGATTATGAATCAACCGGTGCTACTTCGAAGGATACCGGTGGAGCTATTGATTATCTGAATGCTGTCCCTGGAAGTAAGTATTGTGTGCTTTTGAGTGAAAATGACGAAGGTCTGGTAAAAGGCTCTTTGCGGACACAGCGTGACGACGTGAACCTCTCAGACGTGGCTTCACAGTGGGGTGGAGGCGGTCATCCGAAGGCGAGTGGATTTGGGATTCGCGGTGAATTGAAACCTGTGATGAGCTGGAAAGTAATGCCTCCTGAGGGCGGAGATGAGCATGGAGTGGATTTGAAGTTCTGATGCTTTGTTTTTGGCTAAGGGTTGACCTTTTGGCTGTTTTTTGGTATAATTTTATAATCAAAATAAAAATAAAAAGATGGCAGAACAAAACGACAATTTAGCTAGAGACGGTGAATTTGATCTAACCGATCATGATGTTCCTGGCGGAAGTGCTCAGGAAATACCGGAAGGACAGCCTTCTGCTGACTATGCCGGAAAAACCGATGCATTGCTTTCAAAAGAAGGTGAAGTGCCTGGGCAACCTGTGGATGGTTGGCAAGTTTTGAGTAAAATCCAAGATTTTGAGAATTACCTTGGAATACAAATTGATGATGCTGTTAGAAATGATATTTTGGCAGTATTGAAAGGCAACCAAGCAAACCCTCAACAAGCTCTACAAGATTTGAAAAATGGAAAATATGCCGACCAACTTTATCAACCAGTAGCTGAACTTCTGGATACACTTACTGAGCATTATAGCCAGATAGAGGAGGATGTTAACGCTTTGCGATCTGATGTGGCAGAAGCTATTGAAGAGGTAAATGACGTTGATGCATTTGAAAATGAAATGAGCGACAGCCTAAAAGACACGCTTTTCCCGCACGAAAAAACAGAAGTTTCTGATGAAATGTTAAAAGCTGCTTCTAGAATTAGAAATGTTTTTTACACTCTGAAAGAAGAGGTTCTGGGGACAGGGCTTATCACTTCTGACCCAGAAGAACTACAGACAGAAATTGATGGACTGGCTCAAGAACACGGATTTAATCCTGAATTCTTTTCTGGTTCTATTAACAAATATATTTCGCTTCTATCTCCAGAAGAGGAACTACCTTCAGACGAAGAGGGAGTCATAGGTGAGTAACAATCTTGATTTTCATTCCATTCTCGCATACAATCCCTTCGAGGTAATTTCACTAATTCATGACAGCTCTCAAAGGGAAAAAATCTACGAAGGCCACAAAAACTAAGGCTTTCGCTTTTTCTGGGAAAAAGGTGTTAGTTCTGGGGAGTGGAGCTCTAAAGATAGGGGAAGCCGGGGAGTTTGATTACTCTGGATCGCAGGCTATTAAGGCCCTGAAAGAGGAGGGAATTCAGTCGGTTTTGGTAAATCCAAACATTGCTACTATTCAGACGAGCAAGGGACTGGCGGACAAGATTTATTTCTTGCCGGTGAATGCTTATTTTGTGGAGAAAGTGATTAGGGAAGAGAAGCCTGATGGGATATTTTTGGCTTTTGGTGGGCAAACTGCGCTGAATTGCGGAGTGGAATTGAATCGCAAAGGGATTTTGAAGAAATATAAAGTTGCCGTTTTGGGAACACCTGTAGATGTGATTCAAAAAACTGAAGATAGAGATCTTTTTAATAAAGAAATGACAAAGATCGGCGTGAAAATGCCGACGAGTTTTGCGTGTAATTCAAAGAAAGAGGCCATGGCCGCAGCCGTAAAAATTGGCTTTCCGCTGATCATACGTGCGGCGTTTACACTTGGGGGAAAGGGAAGTGGCTTTGCATATGACAAGAAGGAGCTGGATGAAATGCTGGATACTGCTTTTGCATATAGTCCGCAGGTTTTGGTGGAAGAGAATTTGAAAGGATGGAAAGAGGTCGAGTATGAGGTTGTGAGGGATCGGAAGGACAATTGTATTACGGTTTGTAATATGGAAAATTTTGATCCGCTTGGAATTCATACGGGTGAATCGATTGTTGTGGCTCCTTCGCAAACTTTGACGAATAGCGAATATCACAAGCTGAGGGAAATATCTATAAAAACTATTAGGCATTTGGGGGTTGTGGGCGAATGTAATATCCAGTTCGCGCTGGATCCTCATAGCGAGGACTATCGTGTGATCGAAGTGAATGCTCGGTTAAGTCGATCATCTGCTTTGGCATCGAAGGCTACGGGTTATCCGTTGGCACATGTGGCGGCGAAATTGGCTCTTGGCTACACGTTGCCTGGTTTGAAAAATGCGGTTACGAAGACTACTACTGCGTGTTTTGAGCCAGCGTTGGATTATCTGGCGTTGAAGATTCCACGATGGGATCTGAATAAATTTAGGATGGTTTCGAAGCAAATTTCGACTGAGATGAAATCGGTGGGAGAGATCATGGCGTTGGGTCGAAGTTTTGAAGAAGTAATGCAGAAAGGACTGCGAATGTTGCAGGTTGGAATGCATGGATTTGTTGCGAATGAAGATATTGAAATTAAATCTGAAAAAATTAAACAAGATATTGAAAATCCTACTCCGAAGCGGATTTTGGTGATTGCTGAGGCATTGAGGAAGGGTTGGACTGTTGAAAAAATCTCGAAAATTAGTGGAATTGATCGGTGGTTTTTGGATAAATTGAAGAATATCGTTGCGATGGAGCGGAAGCTGAAAAGGACTGACGATATGAATGCAGAGTTGATGCTCGAGGCGAAGAAAATGGGATTCAGCGACAAACAGATTGGATTTTTATACAACTGGGAAGAGCTGGATGTTCGAAAGAAACGAAAAGATATGGGAATACTTCCATCTATTAAACAGATTGATACTTTGGCCGCGGAATATCCGGCAAGCACGAACTATCTTTATATGACTTACCATGGAGATGGAAACGATGTTCAGCCTGGGCGGAAGAAGAAAATCGTGGTGCTCGGGGGAGGAGCGTACTGTATTGGATCGAGTGTGGAATTTGATTGGTGTTGCGTGAATGCTGTGAATACTGCGCAAAAGGCGGGGTATGAGACCGTGATGATCAACTACAATCCGGAAACTGTTTCTACTGATTATGATATTTGTGACAAGTTGTATTTTGATGAATTGTCACTGGAGAGAGTTTTGGATATCTGTGATTTTGAAGGTGAAAGTGTGGAAGGAGTTGTGGTTTCGACCGGTGGACAAGTTGCAAATAATTTGGCGGTAAAATTGGATAAAGAGGGAGTTCCGATTCTCGGAACTGACCCTGCAAATATTGATAGAGCCGAGGATAGACACAAGTTTTCTGGCCTACTGGATGACCTGGGTATCGACCAGCCGAAGTGGCAAGAATTGGCCAAGATTGATGATGTCTATGATTTTGCGGATGACGTAAAATATCCGGTTTTGGTGAGGCCATCGTATGTGCTTTCGGGTGCGGCTATGAGTGTTGCTTATAGTAAAAATGAGCTGGAAGGATTTTTGGGGAAGGCTGCAAAGATTTCCAAGGAGGCACCTGTTGTTGTTTCAAAATTTGAATTGGGAGCGAAGGAAATTGAGATCGACGCGGTGGCTCATAAAGGAAAACTGGTTATTTATGCGATCGCTGAGCATATTGAGAATGCAGGTGTGCACAGTGGAGATGCGACAATTGTATTGCCTCCACAGAAACTTTACATCGAAACAATTAGAAGAATTAAGGTTATTACTAAAGAAATTGCGAAGGCTCTGGATATCAGCGGGCCATTTAATATTCAATTTTTGGCGAAAAATAATCGGGTAATGGTGATCGAATGTAATCTTCGTTCGTCTCGGTCATTCCCCTTTTCATCAAAAGTTACCGGGTATAATTTTATAGAAATTGCGACAGAATCGATGCTGGCGAAGTCGACTGGAAAGATGAGTGCCGCGAGCAAGAAACGGCTTACATACAGGAATTATAGAACTTTAGACTTGGATCATGTTGGGGTGAAAGCTCCTCAGTTTAGCTTCCCTCGATTGAAGGGGGCGGATCCGGTATTGGGAGTGGAGATGGCGTCGACCGGTGAGGTTGCGTGTTTTGGTGACGACCTTTATGAAGCTTTCTTGAAATCTATGATTTCGGTTGGATTTGAATTACCAAAGAAAGGAATTTTATTTAGCGTTGGTGGAGTGGAAGCGAAGGCTGATATTTTGCCGGCGGCTGAAAAGTTTAAGGAGATGGGGTTTGATATCTATGGAACTGAAGGAACGTGTAAGTTCTTTGAGGAGAATGGGCTAAAGTGCAAGGCTTTACATAAAATTTCTACTGAGAAGAAACCTTCTTTGCTGGATGGAATGATGAAAAAGGATTTTGACCTAATTGTAAATATTCCAAATAATTATTCTCGTTCTTCGGTGACGGATGGCTACTTGATACGGCGAAAATCTGTGGATCTAAACATTCCTCTGATCACAAATGTGCAGGTTGCTGGGATCGTGGCAGAGGCTCTGTCGCGGTACGGGCTTGAGGATCTGAAGGTTGTGGATTTGGATGGGTATTTCTAGAGAGAGGTTGCGTCAGAAAGATTTTCTTGTATAATTCGGCTGTTCTTGAGCAGACCGCTTTTTTGGAAACAACGAGGGTGGTACTGACTGAGACGTTAGCCGCCCTTTGAAGAATAGAAAACTCACAACTTTTGGGAGGGACTGAATGACTGCGAGACAGATCAGGAGGGACTTGTGCTGGTACGGCACAGCCCTAGCAATCACTGTTGTCTACATGGTAACCACCTATTACAGGACGTTGCCACATTGGACAGCGTTCGCTTTCGCCGCAATGTACTTGTCTGCTGCGGCAGGCATGGCCTACAAGGAGGCGGCCGAAACCTACAATGGTCCGGTAGCGTTCGTTTTTGCCGCGTTGCTGCCTATCGGGCACGCAATGGGGGCGAATCCTACCAGCGCCAGGCTCTTCGGCATCCTTTTCCGAGGTTATCTCATCGGATTTGGTGTTGTTGGACTCATGTGGAGCGCAAAGCTCTTCATGGACTGGCTCGACTCACCCAAAGAAAGGAGTAAATCTTCAAAATAGGGTGGCACTACGGGGCTCGATCTATATGATCGGGTCCCGAAATGCTTTTTTGGTTCTCCCCGGGGAGAAATTTGCAAAACTTTCGGCTCGCATATAGAATGTGGCCGCTAAATTTAATGATCGCGATAGCGAATTTAACCAAAGATCTATGGCAGTTAAGAAAAATACTCCTACGCTAAAGAAGGGGTTAGCTCAGATGCTAAAAGGGGGTGTAATTATGGATGTTGTGGATGCGAAACAGGCGAAGATTGCTGAGGATGCCGGGGCTGTTGCGGTGATGGCTCTTGAACGTGTGCCTTCGGATATTCGGCGTGATGGTGGGGTCGCGAGGATGAGTGATCCGAAAATGATTACTGAGATTATGGCTACGGTTACTATTCCTGTGATGGCGAAAGTTCGGATTGGACATTTTGTGGAGGCGCAGATTTTGGAAAGTTTGGGGGTTGATTATATTGATGAAAGTGAGGTTTTGACACCTGCGGACGAGCAATATCATGTGGATAAATCGCAGTTCAAGGCTCCGTTTGTTTGTGGGGCGAGGAATCTGGGTGAAGCTTTGCGTCGGATTGACGAAGGAGCTGCAATGATTCGTACAAAGGGTGAAGCGGGGACTGGGAATGTGGTTGAAGCTGTGCGACATATGAGATCTATCAATGAAGATATTGAAGCTTTGAAGGGTATGAAGGAAGCTGGATTGAAGAAATATGCGAAGGAGGAGAGAGTTCCTTTGGCTTTGGTGAAAGAGACTCGTGATCTTGGGCGGTTGAAGGTTGTGAATTTTGCTGCTGGGGGAATTGCGACACCTGCGGATGCAGGGTTGATGATGCAGTTGGGATGTGATGGAATTTTTGTTGGAAGTGGAATTTTCAAATCCAGTGATCCTACTGCAATGGCAAAAGCTATCGTTGAAGCGACGCTGAATTACGATGATCCTGCTATGTTGGCACGATGCTCTGCTGGGCTTGGTAAAGCGATGGAGAGCTTGGAGATAGAAACGTTGGAAACGAGATATTCTGAAAGAGGTTGGTAATATGAAAATTGGCATTCTAAACATTCAGGGCTCTGTTGCCGAACATCTTGAGGCTTTGAGGAAGCTGGATGTAGAGGTTGTTTTGGTGAAAAAGCCTGAGGACTTGCGAGGTTTGGAGGGGCTGATTTTGCCTGGAGGTGAGAGTACTACTATTGGAAAGTTGATGGATTTTGCGGGACTGAAAAAGGAACTGAAGCAGCGAGTAAAGAGGGGAATGGCCGTTTGGGGAACGTGTGCCGGTGCTATTTTGATGAGTCAGTTGGGACTTATAAATATTGAGGTTGAAAGGAATGCTTATGGTGGACAGCAAGAAAGTTTCGAAACTGAGGTGGATTTTGATGGGATAAAAATCCCTGCGATTTTTATCAGGGCTCCAAAGATTTTGCAGATGGGTGAGGATTGTGAGGTTTTGGCGAAATATGATGACGATATAGTTGCCGTTCGTGAAGAAAAAATGCTCGTTACAACATTTCATCCAGAGTTAACTGATAACCTATCGGTTCATCGTTATTTCCTTGAAGTGGCTGGATAGATTATTTCTTTTTGCGTCCAAATATTTCGACTACATTGCCGTCATCTGGTTCTACAGATTCGGCACCGTCTTTTACTAAACCGTCTTTTGGCAGTTCTAATTCCCCTAGGTCATGAAGATGCTTTAGAGTTTTTCTTTCTATATGCTCAACACGATCAATATATTCTGTAAGTCCGCCTCCAGGTACTTCATCAAAAAACTCAAGAAGACGATCTTCTGTACTTATGCTATGTGCCATTCTAAGAGCGGCTTCTTCTATTTTGGTAAGATCTCCCAATCTTCCTTCAATATCTTCTAAGCTATGCCCAGGAAAAACATCTAAGATGTCATCTTTCGGCTCATCATATTTGATTCTAGAAGTTTCTTTTTTCCTTGTTTCCTCATCAACATCTTCATCCTCTCTTATCATTTTTCTGACTTCGATAATGAGCTTTATTATTTTATCGCCAACTTCTTTATCTGCTTCTTCTGTGAGCGCTTGAATACTTCCTTTAACCTCTTTGTCTGACAATTCTAATAATTGCATAACTCTCTTTTCCCCTATTCTGTTAACCAAATCTGATTCTGACATTTCTTCTTCAAGGTCATCAATCTTTGTATCCATTCCTAATTCTGCACTCAGCGGTTTACCCTTTGATGAATTATCTGATTCACTACCACATATGGCCTCTAGAGCTCTTCTTTTTACCTGGAAAAGATGTCTCGTCATAATGTCTGCTAATTTTACTTCACCGAGAACTACACTGTCAGCCGCTGATTCTAATGAATTATGTAAATTTTCGTCTTCAACATCTTCTGTCACCCTTTGTACAATTTCATCAAAGTCTACTATTTCTTCTGGAATCTCGAAGCTTTCAGCCACACTTCTACTTCCGCTTGGTCTAATTGCTGATATTGATGCAACACCATTTCCTCCTTCTTTTGCTTTTAGGGTTTGGACTAATTTGGAGTGGTAACCTCTTAATTCTTCGATGTTCTGTGATGGTTTCTTGTAACTAGAATTAAAACCGTCCATTGCTTCAACAAAATCAGGTTCATCCATTAAGAAGGAAAAGCTTCTCGCCATGTTTCGAGCTCTTACCAAAATTTCGTCTGCTACATAGATAGTTAGCAACTCTTCTTTTGTTTGTTCTGGCGCTTTTGGGCTTCCTTTTAATGTGTCTGCCATAATTGTTTTGTAAATTGGTCAAACAACATCTTGCCTAGTTTCGCGCGTTTTGTCAACCCCTGTTTGGTGGATGGTTCTTGTGAATGGGGATGAGAGTTTCTAGAATGATCTCAATGAAAAATACATTACCAAAATCGATTCGTAAGCTTATAGAAGAGCTGAGCAAGTTGCCGGGAATAGGGCCAAAATCGGCTCAGAGACTGGCTATTTATCTATTGCATCAACCATCTGGGCGGATAAAAGATTTTGGAGAGGCTGTGATTGGATTGAAGGATGGGATCGTTTTTTGTGAGAAATGCTGGAACATTGCGGAGGATAAGGTGTGTCCGGTGTGTGCAGACGAGGGACGAGACTCGAAGACTATTTGCGTGGTTGAGGAAGTGCTGGATGTTGTGGCCCTGGAAAAGACTCGGGATTTTCATGGTGTTTATCATGTGTTGCATGGAGCCTTGTCTCCTATCGACGGTGTTGGGCCAGATCAGCTAAAGATCGAGGCTTTGTTTGAGAGGGTTCGAGGAGGTGTGGATGAGATAATTTTGGCTACAAATCCTAGTTTGGAGGGGGAAGCGACTGCTTTATATATTCAAAAAGGATTGAAAGATGTCGACTGTCGTGTGACGCGGATTGCGAGAGGATTGCCGGTTGGCGGGGACTTGGAATATGCGGATGAAGTAACTTTGAGCAGGGCAATAAAGGGCCGTGGGGAGTTCTAGATTTTCTTGCATTATTTTGTGTGGGCTGGTTTAATGTCGTCTTATTTTAGTAAAAAAATTCAAATGGAGGCTCCTAGCGAACTAAATTCAGACAAAACTTCTGATTTCTGTGCTTATATGTCTATTGTAATAAGTATGATGTCACAATTGCGTGATCGCGATAAAGATATCGTAAGAGAAGAGATCGATACATCTGTTTCTCTTGCGTGGAAAAATGGGTCCGATGCTGTTGCAGAAACAATTCATAAAGCTGCTGGAATAAAACATAGAATCTCACTTGAAAGAATTCAGGCGGAAGTGGATTTTTATTTTAAGATGAAAATCAATGAGGCTCCTGCAGAGAATGGACATGCAGAAGTGGAAGATCCAACTCTTGCACTGGAAGCTTTGACAAGGACTCTTGCAACTGAATGCATGAGCAGGATTGATGGGGCAATCCCAATTGCTGTTGGAGAAGCTATTCAGGATTTCTCCAGAACTGCGGATCAACTTGCAGATGACTTACACGAGGCCTTAACAAGTTCCGTTGTCCCTACACGTGAGGAATTGAGAGCTGCATTGTTGCGAGCTATGCCAGAGTTGGAGATGAACCCTACGTCGTCAGAGGAAGCCTAAAACCAGGGGTTGACAATTTTCCTTATTCGGTTATAATAAAGGACTTTTTAATTTAACCAAAATAATTATGAGAACACCAAACAAACCAGGAGGAGTAGAATTATTCGAAGGTCCAGTAGATGAAATTCTCGATACTCCTGAAAAAATGCAGTCTTTTATAGACGCGCTTGCAGGTAGCCTTGAAGGATCTTGCACTATGCAGCATGGAGTTGGGATAGAGAGGCGTCCTTTGAAGAGAAACGAATTAGAAGGAGATGTCTTTATGCATGCATACAGACTGAAAGGACAATCTGAAAAGGGATTTATGCACGGGCTTTGCTTTAGTCTAGCAACAGCGTATGGACTATCTGAAGGAGAAATAAAGGATACGGTTCATTCCCTTTTGTATGACCAACTAGACACCGGACCAATTGAGAAAATGCCAGCTGTTGGAGACAAAGAGGAATTTGCAGATGCACTATCATATGAATTGGCCAGTGCTGATCCTATGGCTGTAAGAGCAGCAGTGATGATCGCTATGGAAAGTTCTTCTAACGGTTCTGTTGACGATTTTGCAGAAGCTGTTAGTGCTGAACTGCCAAGGATTACAACTTCTAGCGTTGCAGCGAAAGTTAAACATCTATTACCTGGGCTTGCATATGACGATACTGTTGCACTGATGGATGACAGATTCTAAATAACTTTGAATGTTGAAGGGCCGGAGCCGGTAAGGTGAAGGCCCTTTTTTGTAGGCAAAATTGTTTCGAAATCGTTGTGGAGGTTTTGGATAATTTGCTGTGGGTCTTCATTTTCTATGGCCTCGAGGAGGAGTTTTGTTTGGGTTGTATTTTGACCGCATTTTTTGAGGTCGAGGGAGGCGTACATTTGGGCGGTTTTATTTTCGGCTGAATCTTCTTTTGGCTGAATTTCGAAGTCGATATTCTTGATTGGTTTTAATGGTGTTAATTTCTCTCCGTAATGTTCGCCGAGGACGGTTCCTCCTAGAATGAAGAAAGGAACATCTGCCCCTAATTGTGATGCAAGATCTAGGAGTTTATCTGTGTCTAAATTCAAGCTCCAGAGCTCATTTAGAGCCTTTAGGACGGCTGCAGCATCTGAGGAGGCGCCACCTAGGCCTGCTGAGATTGGTATGCGCTTATGGATGATTATTTCGATATTCGTGCTTATGTTTTGGTCGCTTTTTAGAAGTTTTAGGGCCTTGTGAGCGAGGTTGTTTTCAGCCGTGATAAGGCGATTTGAATAGGTAGTTTGGGGTGCTTGCGCTGTTGACGTATGGTCGGATTCTTTTGATTCATAGATTTCTAGCTCGTCAGCGATATTTGGGAGTTCGTGAAAAACTGTCTGGATTTCGTGGTAGCCAGACTCATCTTTTCTGAGGATGTCTAGACAAAGATTTACCTTTGCTGGAGCGGAAATTTTCATCATTTTGAGGTTTTCTCTTTAACTATTGACGCTATAGCGAAGCATTGTATCCCTAGGCCGTCGCCAAAGACCGTACACCTCTCTCCTGATGTAGCTGTTATGCCTATTCGTCTTGTATTTAGGTCTAATATTTCTGCTAAGCTCTTCTTCATTTTTGAGACTAATGGATCAATTTTTGGGTGCGATCCTTCTATCATTAAACCGAGTGTGTTTACTTTGAATCCTTGTTCTTTTACTTTTTTCAGAATTATATCCAGATATTTTTTGCTGTCTTTTACTCCCTTTGCGCATACATCATCTGCATAAAATCCGAGGGACATTTCTCCGATCGATTGAGAAAGTGCGTTGAAAATTGCATGCAAAATTACGTCACCGTCTGAGTTGGCTTCGAGCTTGAGTTCGTCTGGAAGTTTTAAACCTGCCAACACCAATCCTTTCTTTTTTTCTTCAAACATGTGGCTGTCTTGCCCGATTCCTGTACGGAAGTCTTCTGGCATTTCGCCAAGAATAGTTTTTAGTTTTAAATAATCTGCATGACCGGTGATTTTAAAATTATTTTCGTCAGCTTCGATATACTTAGTCTTTTGTCCGATCGCCTCGAACATCATCGCTTCGTCAGTGACTTCAAGCTTGTTTTTGATCGTGTGATCGAGTGCTTTCTTCATGATTTTGTAAGTGGCCGTCTGGGGTGTTTCTGCGGCGAACAGCTTGTTTCTATCGTGTGTTTTGATGACATGCTGGTCATCAATCTCTTTTACTGTAGAGGTGATGTAATGGCCTACAATGCAGGCTCCGTGCTCTGTGGCTTCCTCAATGGATTTCGTAATTTCCTCGTGAGAGGGGAGGGGATTTGCGCCGTTGTGAACGAGCACGATGTCCGTTGGTTTTGCTGATTTTTCGAGTTCTTTTAGGCCTTTTTCTACTGAATACTGCCTCGTGAGGCCGCCGATTATTACTTTTTTGATTCTTGCGAACTTATACATTTTGATGGTTTTTTCGATCTCTGGCTTGTTAATTTTGTTCGCAATTATGGTGATTGTGTCTATTTCCGGATGATCGTTAAAAGCCATTATCGAATAATAAAGAATGGGTTTGCCGTTGACTGGGAGGAGCATTTTGTCCTCTTTTGTGCCCATTCTTTGGCTTTGGCCTGCAGCTAGTATTATTGCGTGATTCATATGTTTTTCTGTTCGGTATGCTATTTTAACATATTTCCATATTTCTTCAATCCCGGGGTTGACCAAGACGCCGTTTTGTGTTAAAAATTAATGCTAAAACTTAGTATATGGATATGTCCTGAAGTTAGTAAAATTATTAAATCTCATTACACAAAATAGTATGACCGATGGCGAAGCACTTAGTAACGACTTAAGCGAATTGCATGATGACAATCCTAGCAGGAACGTTATCTTGTGTGTTGAAAATGAGAGAGCGCAGAAGATGGCTATGAAGGGTATTGCAGAAAAATCTTTTCCTGGTTTTCAAGTTGAGACTGCCGAAAGTAACGAGGAGGCATTAGAAAAAATCTCTGGTGACCTTAGAGGATGCATAGCTCTTGTTTTTTTATCTTCCAAAATGGACTTTGCCGCAGATGGAGTTAGGTTGGCGGTTGACTTAAGAGTGTGTGCAAAAAAAGATATCTTACAAGAAATGAAATATGTACCAATAGTCATAAGCTCTATCGATGAAAGTCACCTTAAGCCTGGGATAGTAAAAAGAAATGCCTTGGAGTTATTTTTTGATGGCGGAATACTTGATGCGCATATTATGCAGCCTCTTGGAGTTGAAAACATACAAGAAGGTGCCACCTCTGCAATTGATCGAGTTTGGGATAGAATTGCTGAAGACGCAGAAGCGTATGAAAATGGTTAAATTTTGGGTTGATCTTCCAAGTTCATTCCTGTAGAAATGGACTAATTTTTTTTAATTTTTACTTAATATGAACGAAGGAAGTCCAATTTGTGTAAACACAGTTTTGAAACAACACCATAGGGAAAGCGATACCAATAGAGATACTATTTTGTGTGCCGACGATTCTATGACAATACGAGAGTTGATGAAGATGGTTTTCGAGAGAGTCGCTCCTGACTTTCGAGTTGAAGAGGCTATGGATGGTGAGGAGGCGATCACTAAAATATCTGGAGAGGCTGGAGGAAAAATAGCAGCTGTTTTTACAGACATTAATATGCCAAGAAAATCTGGTTTGGATTTGGCTCATGCAATAAGCGGAAAGGTCAAAGATGAAAGATTGAGAAAAGACTTGTTGGAGCCCGCGCCAATCATCATTTGCTCTGGAAGCTCTGGCGACTACCTAACTCCTGGGGCCAAGGAGTTCCAAATCATGCAAGACCTCAAGCATCAAGGAGTTATTGATAGCATCATCGAGAAGCCTTTTCTCATAAACCAACTAGAGTTCGCTGTGTTTGAAGCTGTCAGAGCTACTCACCGGAGGATTAAAATGGAATCTCGTAAATCTGCGTAAAGCTGATTTCGTTTTGGAGGAATTTATTGATTTGATTTTCTTCGTTTCTGAGGAACTGTGGCATTTTTGCATGATCTTTGTTGAATGCATTTGTGACTATTTTTATTCCCGGGAATGTTTCGTGGTCTGGGAGGAGGAGGGTGAATTCGTTTGGGAGAATGGCTCTTGTGCGGTTTTTTGGAGTCTCCCCAATGGCTCTGAGAAGCGCGTTTTCGATGTGCTCGCGCATGTCTGGATCTGAAATGTAGGCGATTTGTTGTGGCTCTTTTTCAAATTCTACTATTCCGTGGATTTGGCATTCCGGGTGGACGAGGGCTTCGATTTTTTCCAGAGGAAGATTGAATAAATAATGAGCTTCTATGATTTCGAGACCTTTATTTAGAAGCGTTGCTGACTCTATTGAAACCTTTTTTCCCATGTTCCATTTTGGGTGGGCGAGGGCTTGTTCTGCTGTGATATTTGATAGATCTTTTTGTCCAAAAAATGGCCCTCCGGAACACGGGAGTGTAATTTTTTTGATAATTTTTCCTGGATTTTGCTGAAGAATTTCGTATATCGCGTTGTGCTCTGAATCGAGTGGAATTAGGTCTTGGTTCGCCAGCTTCATCACCTCTTCTCCTGCTGCAACCAGTGATTCTTTGTTGCCAAGGAGAAGTGTTTTGTTTGCCTTTAGAGCGGCTTTTGTTGGTTCGATGCCTGCTGTTCCTGAGAGAACATTTATGACAATGTCGGCCTCTTTCAGTGCTGCTAAATCACTGAGGGCTTGATCGCCGTCGATGGACGTTAGGATGATGTTTTCCGGATTGATTTCGAGGTCTTTTACCTGTGAATTGAGCACGTCTTTGCTCGTATTCGCGGAAAGTCCGATTATGCGGAAATCATTAAAATATTTCTGTAAAACTTCTATGCTCTGCGTCCCCAAAGAACCAGTTGAGCCCAGGATAACAACGTTTTTCATGGTTGGATTCTTGATCATTTTGAAAAGTATGTCAAGAAAGGTTGCCGCAAGCCCTGGTTTCTGTTAAAGTCGTGCCTATTTAATCTTTCAAATGAAAAGTCCTGAACAAAAAAACGAGGCTTGGGATAATTATTGGGGCGAGACGTACCAACAACACAAAAAAGTACGTACGTTTCTGCCGCTATTTCAAGATATGTTTGAAAGAGGAGAGCTCGGTCAGAACATTGTAGATATTGGAAGCGGAGTACATCCGATGTCTTCGCTCATACCCCCTGAATTGGATGCAAGAACCGTGTCTATAGACAGAGCTGGCGGTGAACATACCTATGGAGATAACGGTTTGAAAATCCGTTTCAACCTAGACGATATAGATAATGCCAGACTTGTTCGTCAAAAAATTGCTAAAGTTGCCGAATTTTTGGATATTCAGGAAGGAGATCCAAGAAATCAAATAGACTGTTTTGTTTTTTCAGACATTTTGAATTACGTGGATTATCGGAGAGTTCTCAAATTTTTAAAGCCATACCTCAGAATCGGTGGTAGATTTGTCATGAACGAGTGGCCGGGAAGGGGATATACAGATTGCCACTCTGAAGACGGCTTAGACAGCATCGAAAACCTATATCGGCTTTTACAACAAGAAGGGTTTGTAATCGAACGTGGTCCAGGCATCAGTGCGCCGGGCGAAGAAGTCATGGTTGCAAGATTGGCTGCCTAATGATTTGTTATTGACTTTTGTAAGCTATTTTCGTAATATCCAGAGGCTTTATGCAGGCTCAATAAGCCCTTTTATTATTAATAAGAAAATATAGCTAAACGATTACGCGTAAATGAAAGAATCAAGACTCCTACTGTTCGTCTAATCGACGACGAGGGAGAGCAGCTTGGAATTATGGCTACAGACAAAGCCATGCAGCTTGCTAAGGATAAGGAACTTGATTTGTGTGAAGTTTCTCCAAATTCGAAACCACCGGTTTGTAAGATAATGGATTATGGTAAGTATCAGTATCATCAAAAGAAGGTTGATAAAAAGCACAGAAAGATGCAAAAGAAGACAGAAGTGAAGGGTGTGAGAATGGGATTCAAAACTGGAGAACATGATATGGAAGTAAAGGCAAAGCAAGCGAGAAAATTCCTAGAAGTAGGAAATAGTGTAAAAGTTTCATTGATTTTTAGGGGGAGAGAGTCTATGTATAAGAACCTGGCAAGAGAGAAAATGTTGAAATTTCAAGAAAGTTTAGATGAATGCTGTACAATCGAGACCTCACCTAAGGGCCAAGGAAACACGTTGATTATGATATTAACACCAAGAAAATCATGAATGATTCACGTAATACAGGCAGATCTACCGGGGACAGACAACCTGATAGAGAGCGAAGAAGTTCAAAACCAGGGTCAGAAGAAGCTAGGGGAGAAAGACCTGAACACGCAAGTGACGGGAACAGAAAAGGCGGTGAAGCTACAGGCGGAAGACCTGAGCAAGCAACCGAAGAGAACAGAAGAGGAGACAGCGAAAGACCAGAGCACGCAAGTGATGGAAACAGAAAAAATGCAAATTACGGAGGAGGAAGACCACCACAAGCAACCGAAGCAAACAGAAAAAGGGGAGGCGAAAGACCACCACACGCTAGCGACGGAAACAAAAGATAAATTTAAAATCCTAATTAATTAATATCATGAAGCAGAAAACACACAGCGGACTAAAAAAACGTGTAAAAGTGAGGAAAAGTGGAACTGTTATGGTTCAAAAATCTTGCAAACGTCATTTGCTTGATAATAAATCAAAGAAACAAAAGAAATTGAATAAGAGCGGAATGCCAATTCCTGCTGGTAGAAGACGATCTCTGAGAAGATTGATGT